>JBBQCK010000001.1:0-24473 GCA_038318605.1 Tepidisphaerales bacterium
ACCCAGATGGGCGAGATCCCCCTGCTGACCCGCGAACAGGAAATTGCCCTGGCGAAAAAGATCGAAATCACGCGAAAGATATTCCGCAGCCGTGTGCTCGAAAGCGATTACTGCCTGCAAAGCGCCGTCGAAATTCTTCAACAGGTGGATGAAGGCGATCTTCCGTTCGATCGCACCATGAAGATCTCCACCGCCGACGACCAAGCCGACAAAACCACCATCGGCCAGCGCATTCCGCTGAATCTCAGCACCGTTCGCGGCCTGCTCGAGCGCAACCGCAATGACTGGGACGCTCTGCGCCAGCACAAGGTCAAGGGCAAGCGCGAACAGGAAGAACTGCGCACCGCCATCCGTCGCCGCCGCCGTCGTGGTGTCAAGCTGCTTGAGGAGCTCTCCCTCCGCACAAGCAAGGTCACGCCGCTGATGAAAAAGCTGCAGAGCATCTCCACCAAGATGCTCGAGCTCGAACAGCGCATCGAAGAGCTGCGCAAAGTCAAAGACCCCGGCGAAGACCTGGAAGTTTGCGAGCAGGAATGCGAAGGCCTCGAGGATCTCGTCCTTGAAAACGCCACCGATCTTCACAAGCGCGTCGTAAACGTCCGTAAGATTTACAACCGCTACGAGGACGCCAAGCGCAAGCTTTCCGGCGGCAACCTGCGCCTCGTCGTCTCCATCGCAAAGAAATACCGCAATCGCGGCCTCTCCTTCCTCGACATCATTCAGGAAGGCAACACCGGCTTGATGCGTGCCGTCGATAAGTACGAATACCGCCGCGGCTTCAAGTTCAGCACCTACGCCACCTGGTGGATTCGTCAGGCGATCACCCGCGCCATCGCCGATCATGCCCGCACCATCCGCATCCCGGTGCACATGATCGAAACCATGAGCAAGCTGCGCAACATCTCCAAGCAAATCATGCAGGAGGTGGGACGCGAGCCGACCATCGAGGAAATCGCCAAGCGCGCCAAGATGACCGTCGCCGAAACGCGCCGCGTTCTGAAAATCAGCCGCCACCCAATCTCGCTTGATCGTCCGGTCGGCGAGAGCGAGGACAGCTATTTCGGCGATTTCATCGAGGACGAAAAGGCCGAGAATCCTGTGGAAACCGCCACGCAGGAAATGCTTAAGGACAAGATCGAGCAGGTCCTCAAGACGCTTACCTACCGCGAGCGCGAGATCATCAAGCTCCGCTACGGCATCGGCGACGGTTACACCTACACCCTCGAAGAGGTCGGCCGCATCTTCAAAGTCACCCGCGAACGCGTGCGGCAGGTCGAGGCCAAAGCCATTCGCAAACTCCAACACCCCGTCCGCGCCCGCAAACTCGAAGGGTTCCTTCCCGGCGAACTTCGGGAATAGCCTTCGCGGATCAACAAATGAAGGCGGGACGAATCACCCAATTCGTCCCGCCTTATTTTATATATAACGCGCCTCGCAGGGGTCTCTCCGCAAGGCCTACCGTGACAAATGGAGGGATGCATTGAGGAAACCATCCGCCGAATTACTAATTCTGGCCTCGCCCATCCGCACCCGCCCGTCCCCTATCGCCCCGACTTCAAAATCAACACTACAACCAGAACAATGTTCACCAACACCGAAGCCCCCAGCGCCGAAATCATGGTGATGCCAAACCACGGCTGCTGCATGATCGGCAGCGCTGGCTTGATCGCCTCGCCACCTCCCACTGGCACGAGATCGACGGTTTTTCCACCCTCCTCCACCGACGCCAGCTTGTCCAGATCAACATTCCGCCGCGCGTGCGTCGGCGCCTCGCCGCGCTTCAGCGCCAGCAGATCCTCCAACATGTCCTGCGTCGATGCATACCGCTCATCGCGGTTTTTCGCCATCGCCACTTCAATCACTTCACTGATCCCCGCCGACAACGTCGTCACAATATGATCCGGAGGCGTCAACGGATCGCGCAAATGCTTATGCATCACCGCCGTCGGTGTTTCCGCCTCAAAAGGCGGCCGGCCCGTCACAAGGTGATACATCGTCGCGCCCAACGAATAGATGTCCGCCCGGAAATCGATGTTCACATCCCCGCGAATCTGCTCCGGACTGATGTAATACGGCGTGCCGTATGCCTTGCCCGCCTCGCTCTCCGCCGCCTCCTTGTCATCCTGCGCACGGGCAAGCCCCAGATCTGTCAGCTTCGCCACACCGGCCGGCGTAAGAATAATGTTCTTAGGCTTCACGTCGCGATGAATCAGCCCGCGCTCGTGTGCATGCGCCAGCGCATCGCAGATCTGCGCCGTCACGTCCAGCGCTTCCGCCTCGGTAATCGCTCGCCCCTGGCCCACCGGCGGCGGCTGCATCACGTCATACAGCGTCAGCCCCTCAATGTACTCCATCACGAAAAAGTGATAGCCATCCGGCGTCGATGCCACATCAATCGCCTGCACGATGTTGTTGTGCGATAGCCGGGCGGCCGCCTGGCCTTCCTTGTAAAATCGGCTGACAAACTCCGGGTTGTCACTCATCCGCCGCGGAAGCACCTTGATCGCGACAATGCGATCGAGCGAAATCTGTTTCGCCTTGTAAACCGTCGCCATCGCCCCCTTGCCGAGCTTGCCCAACAACCGGTAGCCCGGAATCTGCGTGCTCGATCGCCGCTCGTCCATAGTCTGGCGAATGCGCTTCGCTTGGTTGACTGTAATGAACTCGTGATCCACCAGCAGATCGGTGATCGATCGCCCCGACGGATCGGATGATTGCTTCTGCTGCTCGCGGCAAAAGTCGAGCTCAGTGCGCGTGGCAAAGCCCATCTCCACAACCGCCTTGGCGATCTCAGAGTCGAGATTGGCTACGGAACTGCTGAGTTGACTGTCGCCGGCCATGTCGATCCGCAAGAAGAGCTGCGGTCCTTTTGGGCGTTCGCTCGCCCCCGGGCTCGTTCCAACGCCCAAGCGCGATGCATTCGGCCCGGGAGTACACTATGAATCCACCACGAACGTGTCAAGAATTTTGATGGAAACCGACATTTTTGACATTTTGCCCACCCTGCCCAGTCCGCAAATAACGCCCCCGCCGTCAGTTTTTTGACAGCTGCGTCACCACCGCGTCAAATCAACGCTCTGGCCTTTGACGCAGGATGCGGGCCAATTCGAAGGACACGCCCTATCGTCGATGACTAGCGGTAGTCACCGCCGACGCCAAGCAAAAGTCACACGCGAACCATATCTCGAATCGAAATTCCGCCGCGGCAGACCGCTGGCTGCGTGTTTAAACCTCCGCCGCCGGCGTCACCGGCAATTCATCCGGCGGTATTTCGCTGCTCAAAAACTCCTCCACCGCGTGCGACAGCCGCTCTTCCGCGCCGGCCGGGTCGCGGAAATAGTGCGGCGACCAGATGCGATGCAGCGCCCAGCCCTGGGATTTATGAACTTCCGTTCGGAACAAATCCCATTCGACCGGATCTTCCGCGCCCGCGAATCGTGAGGCATCACACAGCACGCCAAGCGTCACATCCGCCGGGCGGGTCGGGTGGCGCAAGGCGATATCAATGCAGAAGCCGGCGTTGCCCCAGTTCACCTGATTGGCCACCCCATGCACATCCGCAAGCCGCCGCCCGAGCGCCGCGGCGAACGGCGAGGCGCTCGCCGGCTCGTTTACATCGCACCGCGCCGCCGGCATCCCGGCCGAGCGCTCCAGAATCTCATGGCCCCGCTCGTATGCCGCGCCAAGAGACTCCGCGAATTGCAGATAGCTGAACAGCAGCCAAGCGCCCGTCGGCACACCACCCGGCGGCACCGGCGGCAGCGAGCGATAAACCCCCGGCGGAATCGATGTCACCAGATGCACCTCCTCGCGGGCCCGCGTCACCAGCACGTTCAATCGCCGCCCACCGCCGGCCGACGCAAGCGGACCAAACCTTCGGTAAAATTTCCCGCGCGCATCCGGCCCATACGTCGTTGAGATGATGATGTGATCGCGCTCGTCTCCCTGTACGTTCTCCAGATTCTTGACGATCAATCCCTCGAATGATCCGCGCCCTACCCGGGTGCGCGCCTCGGCAAATCGCCGGGCAAACTCGTTATCTTCCTCAACAAGATCATCGAGCTTTTCCAAAATCAGATCGCGCTGGACCACATTGAAGCACGCGATTCCGATCGATGGCGGCGATGCGCGCTTCAACAGATCGCGCACAATCTGACACACCCGATCCGCCTCGGCCGGATTGGCGCTTTTTTCATACACGCCATCGGCATGGTCGATCGTCAGCGGTGCAAACCGCGCCCGATGTTTGGGATGTCCCGGAATTGCCTGAAGCCGCGACCCATAAAAGTTCTGGTTGCTGAATTCGATCAAATCCGCGTTGCGGCTGCGGTAATGCACATCGAGATATGATTCCTGAATTTCCATATTCAGCGAGGCCGACAGAAGATCTTCCGTTTCGGATTGCTGAAGCTCGAACAACTCCTGATCGCTCTCGATCTCCCGGTCATTGCTCGCCACCGCCGCAGATTCAAAAAATCGCGTCGGCGGAAGTTGCTTCTGATCCCCGGCCACCACTACCCGCCGCGCCCGCGTCAGCACCGGCAGCGCCTCTTCCAGACGGCATTGCGATGCCTCGTCAAAAATCACAACGTCGAACAACATCGCGCGCGGAAAAATCTGCGCGACAGTTTCCGGGCTTGCCATCCAGATCGGCCGAAGGTCAAACAGCGGATCGCCCTCTTCAGTCTTCCCGCCCAGCTCGATCACCTTCCTCAGTCGCATCGCCTTGGTGCCGTGCAGCATGAACCGGCGCTTGACGTCTGCCCCAATCGAGTTAAGCCGCGAACCCGTGGCCGCGAGAAGCCTCTCTTTCTGCCGGCCGACCCACCGATGCAGGATCGCGTCGCGAATCAGCGCCCGCTTGGCCAGCGACAATTCGCTGAATCGATCGAACGCCTCCTGAATGTGATGCGCATCGATGGCCTGAAGGTCTGGCGCCGCCTGCAAACGCCGCGCAATCTCTCCCGCCAACACTGATTTCTTAACCACCGCCAGTGCAATATGCGGGTCGATCCGGCCATCAATCATCGCCCTGGCCGCCCCCGTCAACGGCGCCGGCAGCGCCTCCAGCGCGTGCGCAACGCGGATCACGCCCTCCAGCGTCTCGATCGACTCCGCCATCGCCGACGACTCACGCGCGATGGCGCGGTTGGCGAGCAAAGCATCGTTGAAGTCCGCGATCCCCTTCGCCGACACGACGCCCGTTGAATGCCACGCACCAATCGCCGCCGCGATTGCTTCCGCTCGCGCCGCGGATTTTTTAAGACCGCCAATCAGCTTCGCCGCGTGTGCGCTATCGGTCATTGCCTGCAACACACCATCACGCAGGCCTGCCATGGCCGGATCGATGTAAACATTCGACAATGCTTTAACGATCACCCCGTGCGAGGTCAGCCCCTCCTCAAGGGCCTCATCCGCGATCGGACCGGCCGGCGCAGGCTGACGCGACACATCGCTGTAAATCTGTGTAAGAATCAGTCGCTCGCGAAGCTGCTGCAAAAATGCCCTGAGCCTTTCAGCATCGTCCGCGCCCAACGTCAACCCATATTGCGTCATGACATCCGACGCCAATGCCTTCTGCTTGAAGTGAATAAAAGCATGCCACTTGCGCGCGAATCGCAGATAGGCATCGAGCGTGGAAATCTGCCGCGCAACGGCCGCGATCGTCGGCCCGGCGGCGCGCGCCGCGATGGCCAGATCGGTGTCCAATCGCTTTTGCCGAAGTCGCTGAAGCATCGGCTCGGCATCGGCGATCTGCTGGCGGCCCGTCGCAATCGACCTCGCGTCGCGCTGCGACCAGGCCTGGCGTAGGTCCGTCGATGCGCCAGCCATCGCCTTCTCAAGTAGCGACGCCATGTGCAAGCGCGCCTCCCCTTGCGCCGCGGCCGGTATTTCCCGCAAAAATGGTGGTATCGATTCATCCAGCGTCGCGTCGGCCGCAATTGCGCTTGCCGCAGCCGCGGCTGTCGCGCTGCGAACATCGGCCATCGACCGCTGCAAAAATTCCGCCAGCGTCACACCTGTTCTCGATGCCCACGGATTGACCGCAAAATCCACGCTCAGCGCCCGCCGAAGCAATTCCCCCATCGCGGCCGTCTGACTCTCAAATTGCGCCGGCGAAATCGTCGCCAGATCCGCTTTGGGCTGAAGAGCCGGCTCCGGCAGATCGAGCCAGTCGCCAATTAATTCGTGCACCGACGGCGTGTGATCGTCCGGCCGATCCATCAGTGCCGCACGATGCCGCGTTAACTCGCCATGCAGTTCCACCAGCTCCGTATCGAGCTTCTGCAGCTTCTTTCCCGCCGCCGGATGCGCCCGCTGATCGGCCAGTTCGTCAATCTGCGTCCGCACCGATTTGTAAAAGTTCCGCTGATCGCGCTGCGGGTCGTGTACCACTGCGCACAGCGACTCCAGACCAAGATGCTCGAGCCGATGGTAAACCACATCGAGCGCCGTGCGCTTGTCGCACACCATCAAGACCCGCTCTCCGCGCGCAAGATGATCGCCGATCACGTTGGTGATCGTCTGGCTTTTTCCCGTGCCCGGCGGGCCATGGATAACCAGCCCCCGGCAGGTCCGCGCCAGCCGAACCGCCCGCGCCTGACACGGGTCGGCCACGCTGATGAGGCGCTCCTCGTGGAAATCCCGCTTTGTCTCTGCCGCTGCCGCAGGCTCGGCAACACAACCCCCAAGCCCCAGCCCGACCTTCACAAAACTCTGCGCCGGCTCGGCCAGCGCCTCCCCCGCCACCAGCGCTTTTGTGTCGCGGATCAGCGCCTGATTCGCCATCGGATAAAGCCCCAGCACCGCCGAATTCAAAATCGCCGGCGCATTTTCATCTTCAGCGCGTGGCGCCGGCTTCAGCGCAAAACCCTCCCGCGCCGGCGCCCAGTTTTCGCCGTCCGCCGGCGCAAAAAGCGCCGGCGCCGCAACGCCAACCGCCCGCGCGACATGCTTGACCAGACAGGCAATTTCGCGCCAGGGCTGCTCCCCCTCAATGTCCGCAAAAAACTCTTCCTGCTCCGCCTTCTGTTGCTGCTCCAGCCACGCCAGCAAGGCGTCGTTGGGCACGATGCGATCGGCGCCCTCGCCGCGGCACGTGATCGATACGCTCGGCTTCGCGCCGCGCACGACGGTGACATCAACCGGAATAAAAGCGATCGGCGCGAGAATGCGCCGCTTGCTCCCGCCCCCCGCACCGCCCGCCGGGATGCTCAACAATGGAAACCCAATGCTGAGCACATGAACGCCCGTGTCCTGCTCGTATGTGCGTGCATCTTCGACGATGTTCCGTGCCTTGGTGAAGATGGATTGCTGTTCGATCCACGCGCGCTGCGGATCATCCCTGACCGGCAAGGCGTGGCCTCTGTCCGGCGCAGCTTTGCTCGGCGCCTCCGTCGGCGTGCCGCCCTGGCTGTAGCCGTGATCGCCACCCTCGTTGTCTCCCAACCCGGCATCGGCGATGCCCGAATTGCCACGCGGGTCGCCCCGTATCTCGATCGCTTTCTCTGCTGGAGCTTCAACCAGATTCCCGGCCGTCGGCTCGATGTCATGCGCCGTTGCTGCGGCACCAGCGCGTTCCGGTTCAATCGCCGTTTCGCCGCTCTTTTCCCCCGGCACCATCGCTGCGCCGCCCTCAACTTCAATCTCGGCAGGCCGTGTGTCGGCCGGCGCGGCCTGTGCAGGCGCGTCCCCGCCCGGCGCGGCTTGTGCTGGTGCGTCCCCGCCCAGCGCGGCCTGTGCACGCGCGACTTCGGAAGGTGCAACTTCCGCCGAAGCGCGCTCGCCAACCGCAATGTCTTCTGTTATTTCCGACCCAAACCCGTCCCCGTCGGCCAATTGCGCGCCCCCAGCGCCATCCACGGGCGCATCGGCCGGCCCATCGCAGCTCGGTCGCGCGGCCGATTGTTCCGCCTCTGATTCGCCGTCCCCCTTGGGCGGCGGCGCCGTCACCCGGCCAACGATCGTCGCCTTCCCCTCATCCGACAGCAGCGCCTCCAGAATGGCCGTCGGCTCGATGTCTCGCAGTTTCGCCAGCGCCGTAAGATCGATGCGCTGCCGGCTAGCGTGAGGCCGGCAATTCAGCCCCGGCCCATTCAATAGTCCCGCCAGCAGTCGATCGAGCAGTATTTCCAATACGTTTTGTCCAGAGTCGGCCATCACTTCTCCTGGGTCTGAACCTTTTGCGCGACGCGCCATCCTACCGCCACGCCCACCGGCCGCTACCAGCCGGCCGACCAGTAGCAGCCAGGATTCATTACGCCAGCAAAACCCCGACACTGACACCGCATCGCCAGCCGCCGACCATTACCCGCCAATCGCCAACGGCGTATCGAAAGCCACCCGTCGCCAACTGCCCCTGACCAGACACCCATCGCCATCGAACAATCCCGAATAGGATTTGACTTTGACTGGCAGGCATAACAGAATAATTACACCGGAACCCTTCAAAGCGGCGAGGCAAACCCTCGGCCGCGCGGTTCACGGTACAAGTGGTGGTCGTAGCTCAGTTGGTAGAGCACAAGGTTGTGGTCCTTGGGGTCGCGGGTTCGAGCCCCGTCGATCACCCTGATTTTTATAACAGAGCGCAAAGTCGCCTCTGCGCTTCGGAACCGGCGAATGCAGCGCAATTCGGCAAGAACGCAATCGTTCTACGTGTCGCAAGACAGACTCATTCGGTCAGCATTTTTTTGCAAAGTGTTCAATGTGGAACATGTTCCTTGCAATCAGCTTTAAAGTAGACGCATGCGGACGAAATTGTCCACCCCTCTTGTGGATTCCGCCGAGCGTAACGCGGCCGGTGATCGCTGAATGGTCAAACGGTATGTGGGAGTCGATCAGTCACCGGCCCCAAGTTCCGCCTCCGCGTCGAAGCATTGGCCGAGGCGTTCACGAGCATGAACGAAGACCTCTTCAAAGAGAAAAAGGCCGTGCTCAAGCAATGCGCCAAACGCGAAGAACAAATCAACCGCATGATGGAAGCCACCGTCGGCATGTACGGCGAGTTGCAGGGGATCGCGGGGAAGACGTTGGGGGAGATTGAGGGGTTGGGGATGAGAAAGGAAACAGTGTCTGCGCCGCTATTGGCGAGCACTTAGGAATGGGGAATGGTACTGGTTTGTGTCGACAAGATGTCCCCCGCTGGTGTCCGCATCGTACGTGGGGATATTCAGCCCACGCGACAACCCTGAGACTACGAACGGGAATCATCGAGTAATTGAAACATCGCGTAGGCTTGATGCTGCCTAGATCGTGGGCGGCTTGTTCGCGGCGCTCGGCAAAGCGAGAAATCGCGTGTCTGGGGATCGAAGGTTGAAAGTCCGATTCCCCAGCGCCTCAATGCGACAGCGTATTTATCATACAGCCTCGCTTGTGACGGTGGGACGACGATCAACACTTGCTGGGCGAATGAGCGGGCCTGCTGCGCTTGGAACAATGCCCGGCGAGGGCGGTCAAGCTTTAATTCAATTGCGATGACTTCAATTTCGCGTAGCGACCGCTTGGCATTGATGGAATATGCACCGCTGGAACTACGTTTTACATACTTGTGAATGAGAAGTTCGGATAGTGCGGATTCCACGCTTCGAACTGAAAGCCCACTATGCCGCGCAAGAAATTCGGGCGTCCGCATCGCATTCTCATGCAGCAAGGAGAAGACGAGCGACCCCGCAAGCTTCACACTGATCGTGTTACCGTTGAGGAACTTTTTCTGCGTGCGGGCCAAAGCGATGAAATCAGGACGACCTTGCTGACAATCAATCTCTCGGAAAACGCGCGAGAATCTGCCGATGCCGGGAATCCCGCGCTCGACCTCCATAAACGTCTGGAACGCATTTGCCATTTCTTCTTCGGTGTAAGCGAAGCGACGTTTTGTTGTTGCGTTCAGCATCTATCTACACCCCTGCCATCGCGCGAAAGGCTATAATTGCTTCGCGCCATCCGGCCAAGTGGCCCGGCCCAGTTTGTGCTTCAAAATTGATGAAGCTCGGTCGTGCGGCGAGTCGCGCGTAAAGCGATTCAGCGCGGTCAATCATTTGCGTTGCGGATGCCAATCGGTTTGGAATTCGGCCGGTGGAGACCGGTGCCAGAATGTTGTGCAATGATGTCCAATGGGCGAGACAGGCAATGGGATCGGTCCAACGATTCGCACCGGCGGCCGGGCCGCCTCGCAAAATTCCATCGTGCGCGGAGCCGGTCAGCACATCATTGATGCGACCTGCGCGGAAGATGTCCTCCAGTTCAGGTTCGAGCAGTGGGGAAGACATCAAAGGCGCTGAGGAGTAACGTTTGCGTGCGCGACCACCGCCTTCAGCAGGCATAAACCTAGCCATATTGAATTGCCGGAGTGATTGGTGCCAGCCGCTTGCCGTTCCACTTGCTCCCGCAGCGTGGAGCAACATGCCCAACCAATCGCTGTATCCGACGAAAACTTGGTAGTCATTGACGCTAGCCAACACATGCACCATATACATCAGGTTCGCCATGGCGTTCGGATCCATAGCCGCTTGGTATGAAGAACTGTTGCGATGAACCAGAACATAGAAGCCGTTTGCTTCGAGCGAGGACAGGGCATCAAGGAATTCGGCCAGCCCGGTCGCGCTGCGTAGAGCTACTTCTGAAGTGACGATCGATACGAGCAACGGTTCGGGATTGGTCAACGTGCCGTGGTGATCGACTGCCGCCTCTGCCATATTAAGTGCGATTTGGCTCCATGAATCGCGGAAATCGTCGAACATGATATTCGGCGACACCAGATAACTGACTCCACTAAGCGTCGTATGCTGATAATTCAGACAGTCACCGACATATCGTTCAATCTGTCGCGGGCTGAACTGCGTCCGGCTCAATCCAGCGTGAGCAGCGTAGTAATCGTATTCTGGCAGATGCCCGTCGCGGGGTGTGTTCAGTGTTGTCACATAAAACTGCGGGTCGATCATCAGCACAGCATTACCGTCCGACTCACGCAGTTCTGCGATGCATTGTTCTAGACGGTCACGCCCCTCGTCCTTCGGACTCAGAATTGCACCGGTGATCGTGCCTTCGTCCAATCCTTCGTGAACTTTCTGACCACGACCATAGCCGACCTGAGCAAGCAGCATGTTCAGTTCCCTCCCTCAGGTAATGATTCACGAAGTGCCTTTTGGAGCATTTCGATCTTGCGATAACGCAGTGCCGGGCGCTTCGCCAACAGGCGCATAATGATGTCGCTCAGTGCTTCGGGGATGCCAGCCTGAAGCGTGTGCGGCGCGGGCGGCTGAACGTTCTTGATATTCGTCATCACTTCCCACGACGTCTGCGCACCGCCGATGAATGGATGCACTCCGGTCGCCAATTGATAAAGAGTTACCCCGAGCGAGAACAAGTCGGATCGAAAATCAAGAATCTGCCGCCGATTCGAGAAGTCCATCTGTTCAGGTGAAAAGTAAATCGGCGTGCCAACTGGCCCCATCGACCACGACTCATCATTCAAGTCGAACACAAATCCCATATCGAGCACGACGAAATCGCCTGTGGCCCGCTGCATGATGTTTCCGGGCTTGATGTCGCGATGAATCTTGTCGTGCTGCCAGAGCACATCGATCGCGTCGGCGACGTGCAGGCCGAGTTTGACCAACTCTGCCGGCGTCATTCCCGGCTGATTCGGTTTGAGGAGCTTTTTGATTGGTTGACCGTTGACCAATTCCTCGCTGAAGCAGATCAAATCCTCATCGCCGATCTTCACCGACCGCAATTCCACGGGACCGATCTTCACGAGATACGGCGAATCGCATTGCTTCATCGTCGCGACTTCACGCCGCGCCCGCGCGGTCACGTCGTCCAGCGAAACCTGCTGCACGCTGGCGTCCGGGTCTTGGTCGGCAAGCGGTCGCGGATTGGGTCGCAGAAACTTGAGGACGTACGGCTGCCCCGCGATCGAGCACGAGTAAACGACCTTCTGGCCGCCCTTATCCAGATATTTCACATCGGAGGCTTCAGGCACCACAGCCCTGATTTCGTCTCCCGTGAACTGCGGAAATGGCATAATTGTATTCTCGTAAGTTGATTTCACATGTCAATGCGATGTGTTGGCGCAGGTGTCGTTGCGGCAGTTGCTTTGGTTTCCGCCGAATCAGAAGGATCGGGCTGCTTGCAGCGGTGGCGGAACAAGGTAGGGCAGAAGTCGGTGGATTTTGTGGTGTGTGAGGCGGGGACGTTGCGGCCGCTCGTCGTGATCGAGTTGGATGAGCCTTCGCACGCCAAGCCGGAGCGGCAGACGAGGGATGAGGACGTCGAGGCGATCCTCGGGGCCGCGAAGTTGCCGTTGTTGCATGTCCTCACGTCGCGAAATTACGACACCCGCGAACTGGAGGCGGCGATCGGGCCTTTTCTGGGTGCCATCGTCCGCCCCAATCCGCCACCCACGATCCGAGGCTAATCCCTCCTCGCTTGATGCTATCCCGGCCTCCGACCCGTCCGGCGCGCCCAACATGCGTGAGAAAGCAGCGCTGTCACTCCGCCCCCCTGCACTCTTCCCCTCCAACCCCCTACAATCCCGCCCCATGGGCTTCTTTCAGAAAACGCGCGACAAGCTGATCCGCGCACTTCGCAAAACGGCGCAGGTGCTCGATACCGATATCCGCACGCTCTTCATTCCCGGGCGGCAGATTGATGATGCGTTTCTTGGCGAACTTGAATCCAAGCTCATCCGCGCCGACATGGGCGTGCGAAACGTTGATCGCATCGTCGCCGCGGTGCGCGAGCGCTGGCGGCTTGGGAAGCTTCGCAACGCATCCGAAGCCGAGGGAATCGTCCGCGAGCAGCTCATGGCCGGCTGGCCGGAGCAGAATCGCGAACTCGCCATCGCGCCGGCCGGGCCGACCGTCATCCTTGTTGCCGGCGTCAACGGCGCGGGCAAGACAACCAGCATCGCCAAACTGGCCTGGCTTCTGACGCAGGTCGAGAAGAAAAAGGTCATGCTCTGCGCCGGCGACACATTTCGGGCGGCCGCCGTTCAGCAGCTTGGCATCTGGGCCGACCGGCTCGGCGTCGAGATCGTCAAACATCGCCAGGGCGCCGACCCCGCGGCCGTCGCCTATGACGCCGCCGAGGCTGCCAAAAGCCGCGGTATGGATGTGCTGATCGTGGACACCGCCGGCCGGTTGCCGACACAGGAACCGCTGATCCGCGAACTGGTTAAAATTCGCGACGTCGTTGCCCGGCGCATCGAAGGCGCGCCCCACGAAGTCCTGCTCGTTCTCGACGCCACCACCGGCCAAAACGCCGTCAACCAGGCCCGCGTCTTCGGCGCCGCGATTGACGTGACCGGCATCTTCCTTGCCAAACTCGACGGCACGGCCAAGGGCGGCGTGGTCATGGCCATTCGCGACCAACTCCAAATCCCGGTAAAATTCATCGGCTTGGGCGAAACCCCCGAAGACATCGAAACCTTCGACCCCAGCCGCTTCATCGGCGCACTGTTTGGCCAGGCAGAATGAACTTACGACCAGATTTATGACAATCAGCGGTTTTCCCCGCTGGTTCACTGGCCCTGCCCACTGCCCCCTTCCCACTGCCGCCTGCCGCCTGTAAATTTTTTTTATCATTGTCATTGATCCCGAACGAACGCCGTACTATACTTCGACCCTTACAGAGCATGAACAGTGCTCTGACGCCCGAATCAGGATGCCTTTGGTGATCTGGCATCGAGTTCGGGCGCGGCTTCAGGGCCGGCCGCCCCTTTTGGGGTCCCGACCTGAATCACCGCATGGCAGGAATCGGTCCTGAGCGCTTTAGCGCTATGTGCTGCATACGTCCGCCTCGCCGGTTGGCTTGGCTCGAACATGCAGGCTGGCGTCGTGCTTCGGCCAACCTTTAGCCTGCTGCCGCGCTGGCCCGTTGCCGCCGCGAATCAGATCACCATGACCGGCCGGCTGAACCACAGACCCGGCCAATATCCAAAGGAGGCCCACGTGGCCCGCACCGCTGAAAAAGACGTCTCTGATGTCGCCGTTGCCGCTGTTCCCGCGCCTGTCAAAATCGATCTTTCCGGCAAGGACAATGCAAAGGACGCCGTCGCTCGAAACGGCAAGTCCGCAAAGCCGGAACCGAAGTCCGACAACAAATTCTCGCCCGACCCTGCCCGCGATTCTGCCCTGACCCGCGCCGTGCAGCAGATCGAAAAGCAGTTTGGCAAGGGCGCTGTGATGAAGCTTGATGGCGACGCATCGCAGATCACCGACGGCATCCGCACCGGCAGCCTGAGCCTCGACATCGCCCTGGGAGGTTTTGGCGTTCCACGCGGCCGGGTCATTGAGGTTTTCGGCCCGGAATCGAGCGGGAAAACGACGCTGACGCTCCACATTATCGCCAGCGCCCAGAAGAACGGCGGCGTGGCGGCATTTATCGACGCCGAACACGCCCTCGATCCTTCCTGGGCCAAGCGGGTTGGCGTGCGGCTGGACGATCTGCTCGTCAGTCAGCCCGATACCGGCGAACAGGCGATGGAGATCTGCGAATTGCTCGTGCGCAGCAACGCCGTCGATGTAATCGTCGTTGACTCGGTGGCCGCCCTCATTCCCCGCGCCGAAATTGAAGGGGACATGGGTGACAGCCACATGGGCCTGCAGGCCCGCCTGATGAGCCAGGCGCTGCGCAAGCTCACGGCCGCCATCGCCAAGAGCCGTACGACCGTGATCTTCATCAATCAGCTTCGCGAGAAGATCGGCGTGATGTTCGGCAACCCCGAAACCACGCCGGGCGGCCGGGCCTTGAAGTTTTATTCCTCGGTGCGCATCGACGTTCGCCGCCTGAGCACCGTCAAGGATGGCGACGTGGCAATCGGCGCCCACACCCGCGCTCGCATCGTCAAAAATAAGATCGCCCCACCCTTCCGCGACGCCGAGTTTGACATCATGTTCGATCGCGGCATCAGCTATGAGGGAGATCTGATCGACCTGGCGGTTTTGACCAACATCGTCGAGAAGAGCGGCGCGTGGTACACCTACAACGGCACGCGCCTGGGCCAGGGCCGCGAAAACAGCAAGGCGTTTCTATTTGAAAACAAGGATCTTTCGGCCGAAATCCACCACCGCATCCTCGACGCCAAGGGCCTGATAACCGAAAAACTCGCCACACCCCCCTCGGCCGACCTCGAAGCCTGACAGGTCAAACGCGGGCGCGGCAACCCCAGCCGCCGCGCCCGCGTTCATCTTTCGCGCCCCTATGCACATTGTGAAAATCCAACGAGCCTCTCGGCCGGACCAGGCCGCACCCCCTTCCAGCTAAAACCCGCCTACGCGGCGATGGTCGCAGCGTTGGCCGGATATGCGAAATGCCTTTTATGCCGTCCACATCAGGCCAATCGCCCCCTGCTGCTCGCTCCCGGCTCCCTACTACCTGCCACTTACCCCCTACTACTCCAATAAAAAACCCCTCGCCTGAGCAAGGGGTCTTTGTTTACCGTGAGGGGTGCAATCCGTTGCTTCGGGGGCTGGACGACTCCGTCGCCCGCTTGTACCCATCCGTCCCGAATCCCTTCGGTGGCGCGAAAAATATCAGGAGTTTTTCCGGCCGCAAGCAAAATAAGCGGAAATTGAAAGAAAAATTTGTTGGTACGATGGGTAACGCCGACTCAATTCGGCCTCGCATGATACCGCCGACACCGCAAATCGCCGCTGGTTTTTTACAACTGGAGCATCCTGCCGCATTGTGGGTTGGGGTCGGCGTTGCAATTATTGCAGGCATCGTCTGCGTGCGAGCCAGCCGGCCACATGGGGCGGCATGGCTAATAGCCGCCATTGTTTCGCTGGCCTGCGCGGCGGCCGGCATGTCGATTCTTCGGCCAGAGCGCCAGCGGGTCGCTGTCATGGTCGATCTGTCCGCCAGTACGCGCACTGCGCGCTATCGTGACCCGGCACAGTTGAACCATCGCATATCGCAACTCGTGGGCGATACACCGCGTGATATCATCTATTTCAGCAACGGGCAGCATGATATTAAAGGCACACCCTCGCGCCTGCCGGACCTGCCGGGTGACCACACTGTATTCGCCGCGCCGCCGCGGTCGGCCGTGGTGCTGTTCAGTGACGGTCAGTTCGCAGCGCCCGAGGGTGGTGCACCTCCAACATTCTCCGTGATCGATCCGGGTCTCGACTCGCCGCGCGATGCGTCGGTTCAACAAGTCGAATTGCAGAAAGATGCGGAGACTTCAGGCATTATCGTGACGGCTTTCAATTCGACCGCGCGTGAGCTGCCGGTGCGGGCTGAGTTTCGATCCACGTCCATGCCAGCAGACTCAGCCGCGGGCCAAGCCGGCGTCGTCGCCACGCCCGGCGGCGCCTCGATACTGCAAATTCCGATTCCGTCGGCGGCGTCCGAGGTTGCCGTCGCCATCGAGAGCGCTGATCCCTGGCCGGAAAACAATGCGATGCGCATTCGCATCCCGCCGCCGGTTCAGCAGCAGCGGTGGTGGGTGTCGGAGCGTGACCCCGCGCCAGAGGGTTGGCGGATTGTTCGGCCGAGCCTGCTGCCGGCGGCGCCGGCGGAGTATCTCGCGCCTTCGGTCATCGTATTGGACAATGTTTCATTGCCTTCGCTGGGGCCGCAGCGTTCGAGCCGCATCGTTCAATATGTACGCGACCTGGGCGGTGCATTAATCCTGAATGGTGGCGAGCATTCGTTCGCGGCCGGCGGGTACACAGGTTCTTCGATCGACTCGCTGTCGCCGCTGGCCAGCACGCCGCCGCTTCCGGCACGGCAATGGCTGCTGCTGCTTGACGTCAGTGGTTCCATGCAGGCAGCGACCGCCGGCGCCGGAAATCTATGGGACGCGGAACTTCACGCAGCGCGAGGTTTGCTTGCGGCACTCCCGCCCGATGACGTTGGCATTGTCGGGGGTTTCTCGGCCGATCTGCGCTGGTGGTCGGCGGTGGTGCCGATCCACCAACTCGCCGATATCCCCCTGCCGCCGGCGGGTACATCGCCGCGCGGTACGACCAACCTTGAACCCGCCCTGGTCGCGGCGCTACAAAACTCCGCCACGGATCGCCCAGTCGAAATTATGCTGGTCACCGATGCAGAGGCCGAGATCAATGACACCGCAGCGCTCGCCGATCAACTTAAGTCGCATCGCGCGCGGCTGAGTGTCCTGGCGATTGGCGACGGACCGGCGATTAATGCGCTGGAACAACTCTGTCGCCAATCGAATGGCCGACTCGTGCGGCAGCCGGATCCGCACCAGTGGATGGGCGCGCTCGATGATCTTGGCCGGCAGGCAATCGGCGACAATCTGATCCGCGAGAAGCGCCGGATCATTTTCGCCGGGCGCATGAAGCAAACATCCGCAAAAAGTCTTTCAGTCATGAATCGCACCTGGCTCCGCAGTGGCGCAGCTCTGCTGGCAACGACGGACGACCCCGAAGCGATTCCGGCAGCGGCTTCGTGGAATGCCGGCGCGGGAAATGTGCTGGGTATCGCGTTTCAAGCAGATGCGGATTTCGTTGGCGAGATGGCCCAAACAATCGCACGACCGCCGGTCGATCCGCGATTGCGCCTCACCTGGCAGACCGGCCGGCCGGCGCGTCTGACGATCGAAGCGCGTGATGGACAGCGATGGATGAACGATCTGAAAATCGCCCTAAGCCTTTCGACCGACGATGGCGCAAAAGTCGTCCCCGCCGATCAAACCGCGCCGGGCCGCTATGAAGCCGTCTTCGAGCCGCCGAGCCGGCCGACGCTCGCGATGGTGGCAGTCGGTGGCGAGATTTTGGCGCGCCACGAGATTGCCGGCCGATATTCAGCCGAGTTTGAACATCCCGGCGTCGATCGCGCTTCGCTGGAACAACTGGCTCTTCGCACCGGTGGCTTGGTGATTGAACCGTCGAAAACCACGCCGATCGACTTTCATTTTCCCGTCGAAGACATGCCTCTGGGATATTGGCTTTCCGGATTGGGCGCGCTGCTCGCTGGCATCGGCCTGCTCCGCGCCCGGCGGTGAATGCACATCAACGCGCTGGTATTTGGGTGGGCTGTGGGAAGCGATTCAATCCGTGAATGATCCGATCGCCATTGGCACGATTCGGCCGGGCGGTTACGCTGCAATCCAACGCGATCGGTCGGCGGCGATCGATTCGCACGATCGGCCTGGCGGGTAGCGTCGCGATGTGTAGAGACGGACGGCGACTCCCCATTGATGATTGGCCTCGGAGACTTCCCTATGGCACTGGACGACATACTTCTCGAATGCGAAGAGCACATGGAAAAGGCAGTCGAGCATCTGCGACATGAGCTGCGCGCCATCCGCACCGGCCGGGCGACGCCTGCGCTGGTGGAACATCTGCAGGTTGAATACTACGGCACGCCAACAGCGCTGAAGTCGATCGCTTCGATCAGCGTGCCCGAAGCAACACAACTGCTCATCAAGCCGTTCAGCCCCGGTGATATGAAGGCGATTGAGCGCGCCATCAGTGACAGCAAGATAGGCCTCACGCCGCACAGCGACGGCAAGCAGCTCAGGCTCATGCTCCCGCCGCTTTCGCAGGAGCGACGCATGCAATTGGTGGGACAGTGCAAGCAATTTGCGGAGGCGTCCAAAATCTCGATTCGCGCTGCCCGCCGCGACGCCAACAAGGCAATTGAGACCGATGTAAAGGCCAGCAACATGACTGAGGACGAAGAGGCTGGCGGCAAGGAGCAGGTTCAGGAATTGACCAAACAATATGAATCGAAGTCAGATGAGATGATTGAAGCGAAGCGTAAAGAAGTGATGGACGTCTGATTGCCGGTGGCCGACGGCCCATCCAACAGATTTGGCACACGGAGCTTCAGAAATGCAGAAGGTCAAGCCGTTTTTATGGTTCGAATCGCAGGCTGAAGACGCGGCCAAACTTTACACATCGCTGATTCCCGATTCGCGCATCGACAAAATCTTTCGATCGCCGGCCGACACACCCAGCGGCAAGGCGGGCACGGTTCTGACCGTGCAGTTTACGCTCGGCGGAAATGAGTTCGTCGCCCTGAATGGCGGACCGGTTTTCCAGTTCACTGAGGCAGTTTCGTTCACGATTGACTGCGAAGACCAGGCAGAGGTGGATCGACTCTGGAATGCGTTATCCGATGGCGGCAGTCCGGGGCGGTGCGGCTGGCTGAAGGATCGGTGGGGCCTCTCGTGGCAAATTGTGCCCAAGCGAATGCACGAATTATTGGGCGACCCCGATCCCGCCCGCGCCCGCCGGGCCATGGAAGCGATGATGCAGATGGGCAGGCTGATAATCGCTGATCTGCAAGCCGCTGCCGACCGCGCATAGATCGTTCGCAAACTCCTCCATATCAGTCACTTAAGGCAAATCGCCCCGTGCGGGCTAACCGCGCGCGGGGTGCATTGTCTATTCAGGCGTAAGAAGGAGAAACCATGAAAAACAACAAGCGTACATTGGTTCACAAGGCGGTTCTGGCGGCAGCGGCTTTCGCGGGATTGGCTGCCATCGCCCCCGCGGCCAAGGCTGGCGTGGACATTCGCCTCGAGCAGCGTCCCGAGAGTCAGCGCGTCCTGGTCCCGGCCAGATACGAGACGCAGCAGCGCCAGGTTTGGGTTGCGGCAAGTTACCGCACCGTAAGCGATCGCGTGTGGATCGCCCCGGAGTTCCGGACCGTGACCGACCGTGTTTGGGTCGAGGCGGAAAATCGCCAGGTGACCGAGCGGGTCTGGGTCGAGCCCATGTACAAAACCATCTGCGAAAATGTCTGGGTCGAGGCGGTGTATGAAAACCGCGAAGTGGTTCGATGCGATCGGTTCGGCCGGCGGCAGGTGGTTTGCGAGCGCGTGCTCGTCAGCCCCGGCCACTGGGAACAGCGCGAACGCACCCGCGAAATTCGCGGCGGCCGATGGGAGAACGTCGTTCACACCGACTGTGTGACGCCGGCCCACTGGGAAAATCGCACGCGGCAGGTGCAGGCGTGCGAAGGACGCTGGGAAGTGCGCACCCGGCAGGAACTGGTCTCTGCCGGCCATTACGAATCAGTCACCGAGCAGGCACTTTGCCAGCCCGCGCACTACGAAGAGCGATCGCGTCCGGGCAACTTTGAACTGGTCGTCCGCGACACCAACCATGACTATGCAGCGCACATTGGGCTGAATCGCTGATACGTGAAAGGTGGCCGGCAGCCGGCCAATGAAGAACATCAACCGCGGGCCCGTGCACAAGTTGCCGGGCCCGCGCCAGTTTTGCGGTTGTTGAATACCCGCTCGTGTCGGCCGGCGTCCGGTGTGACGCCATGCATGCGACAAAATAGCCTGCCCCCAATGAACCCCTGCGGCGCCTTTAAGGTGCGGCGCAATGGACTGCTTTGGGAATCATTGTGCTAGCGACGGCGCTTCGGCGGGGAGCGTTGATGGATTGGTGGTTGCCTCGTCCGGCTGGCTGGTCGGTTCGGTGGAGGCTGGCTCGACTGCAGGCATCTCAGGAAGTGGGGCGGCCGAGGGTGGCGGCGGACGATAGTCTCCACGCATTTTCAACGAGTCGGAATTGAATCGCTCCTGCAGCGGCACCGTGTAGACGACTTCAGGGCCGGTCTTTTTGGTTTGGATCCAGACAAACCCCAAGGCGCCAAGGGCGCAGGCACCCAGCAGCACATACAAGCCGGTAAGATTGGGTTCGTCGGTGTTCATATATCCCGCGCGTGCGAAGCAGCGCCAACGACGACCGATGGCTTCTCCCACGGTATATCGGCCACCTCCGCCAGTCGATTGCAAAGCCGCGCCTGAACAAAGAGCCAGTCGCTTAGACGATTCAGGTACGTCAGGATCAGTTGGTCCACTGGCCGATCTTCCGCGAACGCCACGATCAATCGCTCCGCGCGGCGGCAGATCGTGCGCGCCAGGTGTAGCCGTGCCGCCGACTCGACACCACCGGGAATAATGAATTGCCGCAGCGGCTCCAGCCGGCATTCGGCGGAATCAATCTGCATTTCCAGCCGCGACGCCATTGCCTCGTCCAACGGCGGAAGCTGTGCCGCATGGCGGCTCTGCGCCACGGTTGCCAGATGGGCGCCGAGCACGAACAGGTCATTCTGCACCGCACGGATCGGGTCGATCAGTTCCTCCGGCATACAGTTGGATGCCGCCAGGCCCAATGCCGCGTTCAGCTCATCAAGTGTGCCGTAGCAATCGAGGCGCGGATCACTCTTGCGGACGCGTGCGCCGCCGAAAAGTCCGGTCGATCCATCATCTCCAGTTTTGGTGTAAATCTTCATCGCCATTGGATGATGGATTGTAATCACTGCCGAAGCAAGCGTCCGGGGATTTTGCCAATGGCTGATTTCCCGGGCATCAGGCGTTCGCCCAAAACACATTCCCTCCGCGGGCCGATTGTACAATGAGCGAGCGTTGCCGGAGTGGCCGGCATCTTTATCATCGGCGTCATGCCAGCCACGATTATCGACGGCTCCGCGCTTGCGTCCAACATTCGCGCCGACGTTTCCGCCCGCATTGGCAAACTACGCGACGCGGGCCGGATTGTTCACCTTACGGCGATGCTGATCGGCGCATCGCCGGCCGGCGAATTGTTCGCACAGCGACAACAGCAAGCGTGTCGCGACGTCGGTATTGAGTATACGCTATTGAAGCTTCCGTCCGATTCAACATTTGACTTTGTGGCCGGCAAGATAGAATCATTGAACCACGACCCGGCAGTGACAGGTATCATGCTGCACCTGCCGGTTCCTCCGCATCTCGACGCTACGGAACTGCAATATCGGATCGATCCGGTGAAGGATGTCGAGGGCGTAAATCCCGCCAACATCGGCTATGTGGTGTACGGACACACGCTCATCGCGCCGTTCACGGCGTTGGCGTGCATCGAACTGATTCGATCGACGGGATGCGACATCAAAGGGGCGGAGGCCGTGGTCGTCGGCGCCAGCCAGATCGTTGGCCGGCCGATCGGCCTGCTTTTGACCGAGCAACTTGCAACCGTGACCACATGCCACATCGCGACCCGCGATCTGGCTTTTCACACTCGGCGGGCGGACATTCTTGTGGTGGCGGCCGGAAAGGCCGGCCTGATCGGCGCCAGCGATGTACGGGAAGGCGCCTGCGTAATCGACGTCGGCATCAATCGCCAGATTATGCCGGACGGCGCAAAGCGCACCGTGGGCGATGTCGATTTTGATGCGGTGCGCGAAAAGGCAGGCTTTATCACGCCCGTTCCAGGGGGCGTCGGGCCGATGACGGTTGCCATGCTGCTGCAAAACACGCTTCGGTCGGCCGAGCTGCTGTTTGCACGGCGATGATCGATCAGCGAGCGCGTGCGATCGGTGTCATGCCATGCACACCCGCTATGCGGACGCTGCCGCGCGGCGCGGGGGTCGTTTTTTGCGCGGAACGAGCGCGGTCTCCAGATTGCGCATCGCCTGGCGCAGGCGCTGCTCATTTTCGACCAGCGCGATGCGAACAAAACCCTCTCCATTTTCGCCAAATGCCCGGCCCGGGGCGAGCGCTACCCTGGCTTCGTCGAGCATTCGCAGGGAAAAGTCGAGTGTGCTCTGACCCTTCAGATGCGCGTCGTTGATCCGCGCCCAGACAAACATGCTTGCCCGCGGGCGGTCGTAGGTCCAGCCGAGCTTGTCCAGTCCGCGGCACACCTCGTCGCGCCGGCGGGCATAGATCGCCGCCTGCTTTTCGGCGGCGTCGCCGCATTGGCGCATAGCGATGACGCTGGCGATCTGAATCGGCGCGAAGTGGCCGTAATCGTAATACCCCTTGATCGTCCCAAGCGCCTTGATCATCTCCGCATTGCCGCAGCAAAAGCCAACGCGCCAGCCGGCCATGTTGTACGTCTTGGACATCGTCGTGAACTCCACGCCGAGATCCTTTGCTCCCGCCGCCGACAGAAATGATGGCGCGCGATATCCATCGAAACAGACCTCGCCATAAGCGAAGTCGCTGACGATCATCACGCCGCGCCTGCGGCACATTGCAATGGCGCGATCCCAGAACGACACATCATCGACGGTCAGCGACGTCGGGTTGTGCGGGAAATTCAGGATCAACAGCTTGGGCGTTGGATAAAGTCCCTCGATCATGTGTTCGATGCGATCGAGAAACGCCTGATCGTTGCCGAGCGGCACACGGATGACATTTGCGCCGGCCATCGCGACGGCGTAGATGTGCGCGGGGAACGCCGGGTCGGGCACGATCGCCGTGTCGCCCGGGCCGAGCAGCGCCAGGCACATGTGGCTGAAGCCTTCCTTGGAGCCGATGGTCGCAATGACCTCGGTTTCAGGATTAAGTTCAACGCCATATTTCTTCTTGTATTTGCGGGCCGCTTCGTTGCGCAGGCCGGCGATACCGTTGTGAACGCTATAGCGATGGTTGCGTGGATCGAGCGCCGCCTGAGCGAGCTTGTCAACAACGACCTTTGGCGTGGGATCGGTCGGGTTGCCCATCCCCCGGTCGATGATATCGACTCCGGCGACGCGCTTGTCGTATTTCATCTTATTCAGCCGCGCAAACAGATAGGGCGGCAAACGCTGAATACGGGCCGACGGTTCAATGATAAAAGGCGGCGGATTTGAATTGCTCATGGATGCGCTCCAGGCGCAGAAAATAACAGAACGGCACGAGGTGCGTTAATTCGACTCTGCGGGGAATTCGGCCTGGACTCAATTTTTGAGTCCAGGCTCCGTAGCCGGCGGCCGTTCGGTCATGTCGTTGACGGCGCCCTCGCCGCGGGTCGATGGGCTTTGCTGCGTAGACGGCGCGGTGGAAGGTGGAGCGGTATCGCGGCGGCGCTGCTGCTCGGCCTTTGTGCGGAAATCCTCATCGCCGCGCACGCGTGACTCCGCCTTCTCGCGAAGCTTGATGTAAGCCTCACGCAGCATCGGATCATTGATCGTCAGCGTCTGCGACGCGGCATTTCGGTATCGGCCGCGAAGCGTGTTCATCATGCCGGCCATCATCTGGCCAGTCACCCATTTTCGCACGGAGACCTGTGTTTCAGGATCTTCCCATTTGACAGCCTTTGGCGGCACCTTTGCCTCAAGCTTGATGAGATGCAGGCTTTCGCCCGATTGTACCGGTGGCGAGACCTGCCCCGGCTCCGCAAGCGCAAACGCGGCGTCCTTAAACGCCTGGGAAGGGTTCGGCGAACTGCGGCTGAAAGGACGCAATTCGCCACCCAACGGTCCGCTGATGGCATCGTGGCTCATCGTCCGCGCCACATCGGAAAATGATTCGCCCGCCTGCAGGCGCCGTTGTGCCTCACCGACTTCCTGAAGGTTGGAAAGCTGAATGTGCCTCACAATGACGGTTTCGCCGTACATGATGTTGAACGCATTTTTCAGCGTCTCCTCTGTAACGGCGCGATCGAGTTGCGGCTGGACGATCTTACGCAGGTAAGCGTTCGTGCGCAGGATCAAATCAAAAACCGGCCGGCTCACGTGCATATTTGCAATGAGCTGCGGCAGAACTGTCTGTGGATCGAGATCGCTGTCCTGGT
>JBBQCK010000002.1:0-21540 GCA_038318605.1 Tepidisphaerales bacterium
AGGTTCACCAGTCCCGACTGGCTTGTGTACGATTCGCCGCCAAAGCCCGCGAAGGCGTCGCGGCCGGCGGCGAGCGTGGTCGGTGGCGGCGTCGCGGTAAAAAGATTCGTCTGCGGAATGATCTGCTTGGTCTGTGATGCGCTTGACCATGAAAGTGAGATCAACGCGCCGCCGCCCTGCTCGAAGTATTCGAGCTTGATGTCGTAATCGCGCCCGGCAACGAGTGCGATTGTTCCGCTGTTTTCAGTGTGGGCGTGGGCGGTCCAGTTGTTGATAATGAGCTTGCCATCGACCCAGAGCCGTGCGCCGTCGTCGCCGCGGGTATAGAAGGTGTACGTCTGGGAATACGAAGCGCGAACCTTGCCCGTCCAGCGGATTGAGAAGGTGTCAGCGCCGATGCTGTCGGCCGGCGAGCCGTTTTTCCAGTCGAAGTTGACGGTACCGTCGGTGCGCGAGACTACATATGCGGTGAAATCACTGTTGTTGTAATATTGGCCAACCAGCCCATTCCCGGCCAGCAACACGCGGGATTCGAGCGATTCAATTGCCTGCGGTGCCGCCGGCGACGCGGCGAGGGTGGGGGGACGATGGTTTCTTCGATTCAGTTGCATAGCGGCCCTCTCAAAAAACATTGCAAACGCCCTGTCTGCAACCTCCCGGAGGCAATCCTGCCGACGAGGCAGGGGGTGTCAACCGAACTTCATGGATTTGAGATTTGAAATTCCAGATTGGAATGCCATTGCGTGCAAATCGATCATTGCGGGAGGTGCCCCGGTGAGCCTAGGATGGCGTTTTATTCGAATGCCCCGCCGTTCGGCGCGTGCCGGTGCGGCGGTGGCTTGGGAAAGGAAAATTCATGAGATTGCTATCAACCTGCGCCATTTTGTCGGCCGGCCTGATCGGCGGGTGCTCGACAATGAACCACGACACGAGTTCGTCCTCCAAAACCCAGGCGATGGACATCGCTCCGGCGACTCAGCCGATGATCACCCATGCCGTCGCCATGCTGTATCCCTTGGGCGACAGCAAAGCGCATGGCTGGGTGAAATTCGCGGCGGCCGAGGATGGATCGATCAAGGTGACGGCCGAGATTTCAGGCCTCGCGCCGGGTTCGAAGCATGCGATTCACATTCACGAATTCGGCGACTGCAGCTCGGCCGACGGAAAAAGCACCGGCGGCCACTACAACCCCGAAGGCCACAAGCACGGCATGCCAGGCAGCGCCGAGCATCACGCCGGTGATTTCGGAAATCTCACTGCCGACGACAAGGGTAATGCGACGCTGGACATCACCGTCCACGACATCACGCTTTGGGGCGAGCATGATCCGATCATCGGGCGCGGAATGATCGTCCACGCCGATCCGGACGATGGCGGCCAGCCAACCGGAAATGCCGGCGGACGCATCGCCTGTGGTGTCATCGGCATCGCGAAATAGCCAGGATTTCCCAATCTATTACGACGCGCCCGCGTCCCCCGCGCGAACGAGCGACAACGCCAGTTCGCGCCGGGGCGCTTGCGCAAACTGCGCATCAAACGCCGCCCGATCGGTGAAGGAGCACTGCGGTACGACGCGCGCCGCGATCGACAGGTCAATCCGATCGCGATCGAACGGCCAGGGCTCAACCCGCAGTATCGTTGAAGCCGGCGCATCGGTGCGATGAAATTGCAGCGTGGCAATGTCGCCGCCGGCGGATTCGGTAACATCTTTCACTTCGATGAACGGCGAATTTGCGCTACACAGCGCGAGGCTGAGGCGATCGGCGACTTGCATGATTTGAAAGTGATGCCGCAGTCGATCGTCGCTGGCTGATATTCCCTGCGCGGCGAGACCCAGCCGCAGAGGGATATCGGTGCGCATCTGAAGGCGTTTGCGCAGTTCGTGCTGCCGCTCGAATTCACGCTGCTGGAACTTGTTGATCTCGAACACCTCGCGCGGCGAATGCGGGTGATTGGATGCGAAGCCGGACAGGCCGAGCGCATGAAGGCTGACCAACAGTGTGCAATAGTCGGCCGACCATTCAGTAGGGTTCGGCGGCTTGGCGTCTGACAACCGATCGACCGACTCGCGCCAGATCGAAAGCGCCAACAGCAGTGGCATTTCGAATACATCGAGCGCCAGGCCGGTTTCGTTCAATTGCGGCTTGTCGTCGTGCATGGGCCAGCCACCATCGTGTAGGGCGATGGCGCGGATCACCGGCGCGGCGGGCTTGATCGCCTCAAAGCGGTCATTGCCCCAGCATTGGGCAATTTGCCCTGAAAGCTGGGCGTGGTCGTCCTGACGGATGAGCCAGCAACCATTGGCTTCGCGTCGGCGAATCATGAAGGCATCCTATCCCGGCCGATGTTCAGCGAGAACCGCAGCTCCCGCCCGATTGAAACGGCGCTGTCGTGGCGGAATGCCCAGAGTTCTGCCTGTGGTGATATTCGATATACTTCGCCCGGCAATCTGCTGACGACCAAGGAGATGGCACGATGGATGGAGGCTGGATACTAACGGCCGCAATGGGCGCGCTGCTGGTGCGCGGGGGGTTGGGCCTGCATCAAACGGGCATGGTGCGCTCGAAAAATGCCGCCGGTGCCGGATTGCGCACCGTCGCCGATCTATCGATCGCGCTGCTTGCGACATGGGTTGTCGGCGCCGCAATTGCATTGAGCCACTCCGCGAATGGCGTGCTCGGGCTGAATCCTTCAATGCTGCTGGCGGTTGTGCCGTCCGCGTCGGCCGGGCCGCTTCTGATGCTGATGCTGGGGACGATCCTCGCAACCTCAATCCCGTGGGGCGTAATGGCGGAGCGCGGGCGCTTCCTGCCGCAGCTTTGGGCGACGCTGCTGCTGAGCATCGCCGTCGTGCCGATCTCGGCGTATTGGGTTTTAAGCCCGAATGGATGGCTGAATCGGCTGGGCTTCATCGATGCGGGCGGCGCGTCTGTGTTTCAACTGACCGGGGGTATCGTCGCGCTTGTCGGTGGGTTCGCAGTCGGCCCGCGTGGCAACAAATACAACCGTGACGGATCTTCCAACGCCATTCCCGGCCACAGCGTTCCGCTGGCGTCGGCGGGGCTGTTGCTGGTTGCGGCGGGGTGGGCGCCTTATCTCATCGGCGCCTCAGGCGGCGCCAACGCCGGTTCGACAGTGATCAACGTGCTGATGATGCTGGCTGCAGGCGCGCTGGCCGCGATGTTGCTTGGCTATTTTCGATTCGGCAAGGTGGACGTTCACCTGACATACGCCGGCCTGCTGGGCGCGCTGATCGCCAGTGCCGCGGGCGCGCCGTACATCGGCGCGCGCGGCGCCGCATTAAGCGGCCTGGCGGCCGGTGCGATCGTCCCGATTTTGATCCTCGCGCTGGACGTGATATGGCGGCTGGACGATCCCACCGGCGGCGTGGCAATCCACGCCGGCGGCGCAACCGTCGGCCTGCTGATGGCAGGCCCGTTCGCCCACAGCCGCCATCTCATGCCGGCCATCAAATCTTTGGGAACACAGGCGATGGGCATCCTCGCCATCGCCGCATTGGCGCTGTTGCTCGGATGGATCCTGTTCGCAATTCTCCAGCGCACCTGCGTCCTGCGCGCGAACGAAGCGGATGAATACGACGGCCTGGACCTCGCCGAGCACGACATTGGGGCCTATCCAGATTTTCAGCAGACCACGATCAAGAGCTATCATTTGCGTGAGGCGTAGGCGGGAAGTCCGAAACCTGAAGTCCAGGTTCAGAATAGCTTTGGGGCAGGCTCAATCATATTCAAACGCCGCCTGCGCCAGAACCAGCGGGCGGTTTTGGCCGATGTTCAGCAGCAAACCGGCGGAGATGAAGCTGGCGAGCAAAGAGCTGCCGCCGTAGCTGACAAACGGAAGAGTGACGCCGGTGACGGGCATCAGGCGGGTGCAGACCATGAGATTGAGAAATGTCTGGCCGGCGAAGAGGGAGACAACGCCGACCGCCAACAACCGGCCGAAAGGTTCTCGGGTGGCGGCGGCGATTTCCAGGCCGGTGGCGAAGAGCACCAGATAGGCCGCCAGCACGATAAATGCGCCGACGAATCCAAATTGTTCGCCGATGAGGGCGAAGACCATGTCGTTGTGCGATTCAGGGACGTATCGCCCGACGGGGATGTTGCCGATGCCGTGTCCCGTCCATCCGCCGGAACCGAAGGCGATCAGGGCGTGCTGCTGCTGGTAACCGGTTTTTTCCAGCACATCCAAGTCATTGCTGAAGAGTGCCTTTACGCGGTCGCGTTGATAGTTTTTGACGAGCAGCGGCATGTGCCGGAATACGGGGATGTCCGAGCCGGCGAACCAGATGATGGGCGCAAAGAAGATGCCCGCGCCGATCACGGCCGCCAGATGCCGCAGCTTGGCGCCGGCTGCGAACAGCATGATGAGCAGCGCGGGAATGAAAATCAGCGCCGTGCCAAGATCCGGTTGCTTAAGGATCAAAACCAATGGAACCATAGCCACCAGAAACGGCGGGACGAGGCCCGGCAGCGAACGGTAGTTGGTGCGGAAGCGAAGGTATCGCGCCAGCACGCCGCAAAAGGCGACCTTCATCAACTCGGCCGGCTGCAGGCTGAAAGGCCCGAAGTCGATCCAGTTGAACGCGCCATTTTTCATCTTCACGCCGGGCACAGGATGGGAGGCGCCGATCACGGTGTAAAGCAGCAGGCCCAGCGATACAAAATAAAATGTCCACGCGTAGCGCCCCAAAAACGTGTAACTGACGGTCTGCATCGCCGCCATCGCCCCCAGTCCGATCGCGAAAAACAGCACCTGCTTGCGGGCATCCAGCGGAGCGTCGGCGTAGATGCTGACGACACCGATCAACGCGAGCACGGAAATCGCCGCCAGCACCGGCCAGTTGGTTGCGATTGCAAGTTGGCGCCATAGTCGATGCATGATTCTCGAAAGTATTCAAACCAATGTCAGGCATACAGCCGCGCCACGATCGCCGTGCGCGGCTGGCGATTGCGCATCAGGATCCAGATCGGCTCGTCGACTTCAGGAATGCCCCCAGCACCTGGCATGACAACCTTGATCGCGCGTCGATCGGCCGAATCGCAGAGCGCCAGCGTTACCTGCCGAGAGAATGGATGCAACGCGCTGGTCTGGGTATCGACGCACGTCGCGAGCATGGCCTCGCCGAGCCGCCAGGTCCTGAGCATGCCGGCGCGGCGAATGGCGGCGACGATCCCGGCCAGCGCCGCCGCCGGCGCGAGCAGTACGAGCAGAAAAAGGTAATCCATCGGCGAAACGCCGAGCCGATCCGTCAGCCGCGCTCGCGGGTCGGCCGGATCGACATAAATTTCCAAAGTCTCGCCAACAACAAGCTTGTCTCGCTGGCGATCAAGCCTGAGCGGAACGAGCTCAAACGCGCGGCCATCTTTCAGTGTGAAATTGAGCATCGCATCCGGATTGCGTTCGGGCGCCGGCCGATAATTCTTGCGGCTGGGCATGCTGGCGTTGTCGATCTGTTGGACCAGTGCCGTGATCTTTTCACCCCGGCCGATGATCGAGCGATCGCGGGCGGTGGCGCGGATTTCCAACCAGGTGGCTGCCACGGCGATGACCATGACAATGGATGCCAGAAGCCACCAGATGACGACGGCAGGCTCCAGCCAACTACGCCATCGGCCGCGCGGCGATGTGGCGCGCGGCGCCTTCGGAGGGGGGGCGGGCTGGCCGTCTTGCGGATCGTAGATTGATGGGTCGAGGTCATCCATGATCATTCGGGCCGCGTGGTTTGGTGTTCGCGGATGCCGCCGCCGAAAGTCGCGGCACTTGCGAATGCGTTTATACCCGCCCACGCCACCAACGTCCCGCAACCTGTTGGTGACGAATTCGATCAAAGTAGACCGGGCTCGCGCGCCGATCAGGTCGATATGGCGCTACGTTCCGCAAGCAGGTCGGCCCGCATCATTGATGCCGAAGCCTGCAAGCGCCTTGCCGCCCGCAAGCAGATGGTCGCTCCTGCGACGCTCTGGCCGGCCAATCGGCCCGGCAGGGCGGGGGCTGGTCAACGCGTCTGGGTCTATAACATTTCCAATGGCGGTATCGCGTTTCGTGCCGATGCCCCGCCCCCGACCGCCGGCGTGTGCTTCCTGAAACTCCATCTTGGCCCGCTGAAGCTTGAATCGCCGCTGCGCATTGCCTGGCATCGAGAAGCGGATCACGCAACCACCGCAGTCGGTGCGGCGTTTGTGCCAGAATCCTGAGCGTCTCTATCGCCTAATGGCAGCGCGGGCAGGTGCCGTGCAGCGTAACTTCGGCGTATTCCACCGAATATCCCTCGCCGACTTCCATTTTTCCGGTGAGTTTTGGCGGCACCTCGGCCGAATCAACGCACCGCACCGTGCCGCACGATTCGCAGACAAAATGTGGGTGACCATGCGCGCGGGCCTGGCCTTGCCGGCCAGTTTGTGCGGGGCCGATTGCATAACGCCATTGTCTATCTTCGCCGCGCACCCGATGAACAAGTTGTCGCTCGTTGAAGGTGTTAAGCGTCCGATAGACCGTTACAGCATCGGTCGCTGCGGGCAATTCGCCGAGAATATCGGCCGCGCCAAGTGGGTGGCGGGCCCTCTCAAGCACATCCAGGACGCCCATGCGCACAGGCGTTCTCCGTAGCCCCGCATTTCGCAGAATGCCCAATGCGGGCGCTTCGTCGGATTGTTTGATGGGTTCTTTCACGTGTGAATTTCCACCCGTAATGAGAACACGTCCAGGTAGCACAGGGTTCAACCGCCAACACGTTCGGCGCGGGCTGGGGCGTGTTGACGCAGGTAAAAGCGTGCGACCGGCGCATCGAATGTCCTGCCGTCGTCGCGCTTCATCACATAATGTCCTTCCATCGTGCCCCAGGATGTCTTCAGCGGGCACCGCGATTCGTATTCAAACGAGTCGCCCGGCTCGATGCGCGGTTTCTGCCCGACGACGCCCGGGCCGCTGATTTCCTCACGTTTTCCGTCGCCATCGATGATGGTCCAGTTACGGCTCACGAGCTGCACCGCCTCCTTGCCTTCATTGGCGATAACAATCCGATAGCCAAAGACGTATTGCCGGTCTTCGGCATCGGACTGCTCCGGCATAAAGGACGCAACAGCGCTCACCCGCACCCTCTCGTTCGTTCGATTGCTCATCTCCGGTGTCGTAGACATATGCCCTCTTTCATTTTGCATGCCCGATATTACCACACCTTACTATAGCCGCACCGGGCTGGATGGGGAGTCTGCCTTGCGCAATGTTTTTGCTTTCCCCCGCATACTTATCCGACAGCGCGCGCGTGCCGATAGCAAAAAAGAGCTTTGCGCGCCTGGTGCGCGCGTTAACGGAAAACCCGCGACCCCATGGCCCTGGACGTATTTATTTGTCATTGCGCACGCGATCAGGCGATCGCGGATGTACTTTGCGCCGAGATGGAAGCCGGCGGGGTTATGCGCTGCTGGAAAGCCCCGCGCGACGTCCCGGCCGGCGGTGATTGGGAAAGCGCCCTGATTCGCGCCGTCTGGCAATGCAAAATTTTTCTGCTCATTCATACCGCGGCATCGAATGAATCGCCGCTGATTCGCCGGCTTGTCGGCTGCGCCCGCGAACTCGTCATGCCGGTTCTCTCGCTGCGGGCCGAACCGCTGGATATCGCCACCGAACTGGCGCCGCTTCTGACAGGCGCGCGAACGATCGACGCATCGGATGGCGCCGTCGCCGGACATCTGCCCGATGTCGCGGCCGCTTTGAAAAATCTGCTGGCAAATATTCCCGAGCCTGAGACGGCCAGGCCGGCGGCCGGAAGCGCATATTCATCGTTCAACGCCGCTGCGCTGCTGCGGGACGCTCCAGCGTCGGCATCTTCAGGTGCATATCCCCAACCGGACATGCGCTATATGCCACCATCGACGGGCGAGCGCGCCTCGCCCGCCTCGACGCCTCCGCTGATCTTTGCGCGGCCTGCGCCACCGGCGCCTCCGGCGCGCTTGCCGCGCCGTCGCCGTTTGATACGGGCTGCCATTGCCGGCGTCGGTCTGATCGCGTTGGGCATGTGCGGGATCATCGTCCTCCAGCAACATCGCACCGGCCCGCAGCCGGCCGACGCCGCCCCGTTGGTCGGCGGACCTGCGACGGGGGCGTCTCAGCAGAAAAAGCTTTCGCCAGCCGAACAGCGCGCCGCTCAGCTTGTGCTGCAGGAAAAGCTCGAAGCGTCGCCCTGGGTCGCCCGCGGTATCGATTTGGCGACGCGAATGGCGCGCAGCATGAATGTGGCGCGGCTTTCCGTCAAAGCCATCAATTTCGGAACCAGCCAATCGGTCCGCGACGCATCGGGCCAACCGCTGGCGATGGCGCTGTGCCGATTGGATGGGATCCTGCCGTCCGACGCCCACGTTGTGCAATTGGTTGAGGCGCTGCGCAATCAGCCGAACTGCCATAATGTTGATGTGGATGAGCCGGCCGATATCGCGGAGTCGGGTACCACCCAACGGCGGTTTGCAATCTCATTTACGTTGAGCGATCCCGGTTCGCAGGATGCATCTTCGCCGCATCGGCTCGCCGACAGCACTGCGCTCGATTCCGATGCGCTGCTGCATTCCGTCCGCTACGAGCGGGCAATTCTCGATATGAGCCATAGCGCCGAGGTGCTCGGGATCACGTTGACACGGGTTCGGGCGGATGCGGAAACCGAACACCCCACCCGCCGGCGCACCGACGGATTTCCAGTTCATCGTACGACGATCACGATAGAAGGCGTGGCACAGAACGACGCCATTGTGACCAGCTTCGCGGGTCGATTGCAGCAGATTTCAGCGGTCGATGAGCTGACCGGCATGGCGTCATCGCCGGCCGAATCACGTACGCGACTTTCTCGCAGGTTTGAGATCACGCTGGCGCTGCTCGATGTGGCGCGATCTCAGACGACCCTCGCCGCGCCAGCACGTGCTCCGTCCCAGCCCGGCCGGGCCGATGCACAGGCGGCCGCCCGCTCATTGAAAGTCGGTGCGATCTCGTCGGTCGGAGGGGTGCGCGTCGCGTCGATCAACAATCAGATCTGCAGCGAAGGCCAGACGATCGAAAAATGCCTCGTCGAGCGCATCAATGCCGACAGTGTGCAGATGCGCTGCGGCAACTTCCGATTTCAATTGAAAATCACGGGCGCACAGCCGCATTAGGCGAGACGAACAACTCGGCAATCGATCGCATTAGGGGGGAGCCGCTCCACAATCCCAGCAGCGCACCGGCCGAGCCGACGCCGGCGTAGTCCAGCGGCAGCCCACGCGCCAACGGCGCGAACAGACTCTGCAAATGGCCGGTGTCCAGGCCGGCCGGGTTGATCAGACACGCGGCATAACCGAGTACGCCGGCGGCAACGGGGGAAATGAAGCTCCAGCGGGCGCTCGCGGACGATCCGAAAAGGCAATCCGACACGCCCGTCGAGACAAATCCCGCAAGGGCGATGGCCGCCGTCACCTGTGCCTTGGCCGGACTTACCGCCAGGCAAAGGATGAGCAGCACATTGATGGCAAATTGCGACAGCAGCGCCCACGCGACGGCCCGGCGGTTTTCCTCAAGCGCATTGGGCATGATGTCGTGCGCATCGCCCAGGCGCCCGGCGTCATGCCACGCCCAGAGCGAAAGCCACGCCGCGCCGACAAGGCCGCCGAGTAGCATCAATTCGCCAATCAATTCGAAAAAGAATCCAGCCGAGCCATCACTGTGCGAAAAGCCCCAGAACATCAATTGCTGCGCCGACCCGGATCGGGCCGAAAGGGTCGCCAATGCCAGCCCACCCGCCAGAAGTCCCGCGTTGAACCGCACGCCCGATCCAAGCGCGGTGGCGGCAGCCACGGCAAGAAGGTAGATAATCGCAGTGCCCGCCAGTGCAAATATCCACGATGGTTGCTGTAAAAGACTGCCCTGATATTCGACAAATGCCGGCACGTTGAAAGCCCGCGATCCGTAGTAGGCGATGGCGACACCGAGAAACATGCACGCGAGCAGAACGGCGCGATTTCGATAACGTGTCAGTGGCCGGCGAATCGGCGCGGCGTTCTGTGCCGCGGCGCCGCTGGCATCGGGCGCGGCCTGACCGGCGGGTAGGATTGCGTTGTGCTGCGGCATGGATTGAAAATCAGTCAACGCGCGATCCGGCGTGGCGTTCTATAATGCATTGGCGTTTTCGTCGCCTCGAGGCGATGGATGCAGGTTAGCATAAACCCCCCGGACGGCGAAGCATCGCCGGCATCGACAGCCGATGGAGCAGTCCTCACTTTTTTCAGCCGACGCGCCGCCTCCGGCATTAATCCGCGGGCCTTTCGCTTCGGTTGCGCTTGAACGCAGCTTCGACCGCGTGCTGGACTACGCGATCCCCGCATCCATGAAACCCGCCCTGCGCGTCGGTCAGCGCGTTCGCGTGCCGCTTGGCAAAGGCAATCGCCCTCGCCACGGCTATGTCGTCGCGATTTCAGATACAAGCCCGCTGACGCAGCGAAAGCCATCGGCCATCAAGCGCGTTCTAGGAATTGATGACGAGCGCGTTTTGCTCACGCCGTCGCTTCTGGAACTTTCGCGATGGATGAGCCGGTACTATTGCGCGGCGCTTGGGACGGTACTCGAGAGCGTCATTCCGTCGGCCGTGAAGAAGAAAATCGGACTGGCCTATACACCCGTGGTGCGACTGGCAATCAGTCCGGCCGACGCGCAAGAACTGATCGAAAAAACCCGCCCCCAAAAGCGCCGCGCAATTCTTGCCCGACTGATGCAGCTCGAGCCGGGGCAGGGGATCGGCCTGCATCGACTTGCTGCTGAGGCCGGCGCCAAACCGCCGACGGTGCGAAAATTGGTACGCGCCGGAATCCTGACTCTGACGCCCGAGCCCGACTTCGATGCGCTGACGCCGCCGCCGCCCGCCGTGGAAGCAGCAATCGCCATTCCCGAATTAAACGCCGATCAGTCGCGGGCAATTGAGCAACTTCTGCCCCGCATTGATGCGGGCGGTTTTTCAAGCAATCTGCTCCTCGGCGTAACCGGCAGTGGCAAGACCGAGGTTTATTTGCGCTGCATCGATCGCATCGTTCAGCAGGGCCGCCAGGCGATTGTGCTCGTTCCGGAGATCGCCCTGACGCCGCAAACGGTGCGCCGGTTTACGGCGCGGTTTGCGCGCGTCGCGGTGCTGCATAGCGGACTTGGCGCTTCGCAGCGACATCGCTTCTGGCAGCAAATCTGGACAGGCGCCGCGGATGTGGTTGTCGGAGCGCGCAGCGCCGTGTTTGCGCCGGTTCCGCGACTGGGAATGATCGTCGTCGATGAGGAACACGAGGCAAGCTACAAGCAGGATACCGCTCCGCGATACAACGCCCGCGACGTGGCGATCAAGCGAGCGCAACTCGAGGGAGTGACGGTGCTGCTTGGTAGCGCAACGCCTTCGCTGGAATCCTACTGGCGCGCCGGCGGACCCAATGCGCTGAGCGCGATCCGTCAGGATGCGCCGGGCACGCAGCGTCTCCCTGGTTCGCAGGCGCATGCAATGACCGGCGAATCGGTTCCACACCATGCAACCACGCCGCCGGGCGAACCTCCCCCCGTGCCCACGCCGGCAAAAGCACCGCCAATTTTGCTTTCGCTGCCCAACCGCGTTCGCGGGCTGGCTATGCCTGCCGTAGAGCTGGTGGACATGAAGATTCAGGCGAAGATGCGCAGGGGGATTCATCTGCTTTCGGCGCGGTTCGAACATTTACTTCAGATTGCACTCCAACAGAATCAGCAGGCGATCGTCTTGCTCAATCGGCGGGGGTATTCAAACTTCGTCTACTGCGCCTCATGCGCCGAGGCCATCAAGTGCAAATACTGCGACGCAACGATGACCTACCATCGCACCGCCGGCCTGGGGGGTGTCGGTGGCAGGACTGCCAGAGGTGTGCATACCGGCCAGCTACATTGTCATTATTGCCTGGCGGTGAATTCACTGCCGGAGAAATGTCCCGCGTGCGGAAAGACACTGAGTCTTTTCGGGTTGGGCACACAGCGCGTCGAGGAAGAGATCGCCGCGAAATTTCCGGACCTGAAATTTGTGCGGGTTGACGGAGATACGATGCGCAACTCGCGCGATTACGAGGACGTGCTTTGCCGATTCGCCAATCGAGAAATACAGGTGATGCTCGGCACGCAGATGATCGCCAAGGGGCTGGACTTCCCGAACGTGACACTTGTAGGAGTCATCAGCGGTGACACGGCGCTGTCGCTGCCGGATTTTCGCGCTTCGGAGCGCACCTTTCAGCTCATCACGCAGGTGGCCGGCAGAGCAGGACGGGGCGACGCCCCGGGGCGGGTGGTGTTGCAGACATTCATGCCGCACGATCCGACGATCCAGGCGGCGTTACGGCAGGATTACGCCGGCTTCGCCCGCGCGGAATTGTCTCAGCGCCGCGAGGTCGGCCTGCCGCCTTTTGCGAGAATGGCGCGGGTGATATATCGCGACCAGGAGCTCGACAAGGTTCATTCGCTGGGCGAAAAACTGGCGACCATGCTGTCGCAGAACGTGACAGCCGAGAACGGCGCAGTGATGCTTAAAGGTCCGATGCCATGCGCCATCACGCGCATCGCGGGGTATCACCGCGGGCAGATCGTGCTCAGCAGCCCGAGCGCCGCCGCGCTACAACGAGTATTGGCGGCGACCCGCAAGGAAGGCGGCTTCGCCGAATCCGGTCGCGTCGCGGTCGATGTCGATCCAGTATCGTTGCTGTAATGCGCGACGTCGTTCATCCCTGGCTTTCGCACTAAATCTCACCGATGCCCCGCAAGCGGAATCGCCTCATTATGCCCTTAAAAAAAGCCCGATCCAGATGGATCGGGCTTGAATCAATTTTCGCCTGCGCCAACATCGTGCCAACGCCGGCCCGATTATCGCTTCGAGAACTGGAAGCGCCGGCGTGCACCGCGCTGGCCGTACTTTTTGCGTTCCTTCATCCGGCTGTCGCGGGTCAAAAATCCCCCGCCGCGAAGGGCCGCTTCAAGCCCCGAATCATACTTCGCCAGCGCCCGCGCCAAACCCAGGATCACCGCGCCAGCCTGCCCCGTCGGGCCGCCGCCCGTGGCGTTCACCAGCACATCCATCTTCCCACCCGTGCTGGTTACTTCCAGCGGACCAAAGATCGCCTTGCGGTCGCGCTCGTTGGTAAAATAGTCGTTCAATTCCCGGCCATTGATCTGAATCTTCCCCGCGCCCGGCAGCACGCGCACACGCGCCACGCTCGACTTACGCCGGCCGGTGCCCCAGACGTAGCTCTTCTTCCCGCCCGGAACGCTGCTCAGCGTCGCGACGATCGGGTTGCTGGCGGGTTTTTCAGTCGATACGGTTTCAGTGGTCTCGGCCATGATGTTTGATTTTTGAGTTGGGTAAATCGGTCGTCGTCAATCAAAACGATCCGCCTCGCGGCGGAACGCGGCGTTACTTCGCGCCGGCCAGTTCAAGCTTCTTCGGCTGCTGCGCCGCGTGCGGATGTTCCGCGCCGCGATAAATCTTTACCTTGCCCAGAATGTTCGCGCCCATCTTACTCTTGGGCAGCATCCGCCGGATCGCCAGCTCAACCACCTTTTCCGGGTGTTTCGTGACCATCTCATGGTACGAGTAAACGTGCCGGCCACCCGGATAGCTGGAGTAGGTGTCGTATTCGTTTGTCTCGGCCTTGCTGCCGGTGACCTTGATCTTCTCGGCATTGATGACCACCACGCAATCGCCAGTGTCAACATGCGGCGTATAGGTCGGCTTGGTCTTGCCCTGAACGATCATCGCAATCCGCGCCGCCAGCCGCCCCAGAATCTGGTCGGTGGCGTCGATAATGTGCCAATTCTGCTTAACTTCGCCCGGCTTGGGCATATATGTGCTCATGTGCCGCCTCTTGCAGTCAAACCGACCAAAAAATCCAATTCAACCCACGCCCCCCGAACACCGCGATGGCTGGGGAAAGGGACCGAGTAATCTAGCGATGAAGGCTTTATTGTCAAGCCGGGCAAGCGACGTATGTCCCAGCCGTCCCAGCCCCAGTAGAAATGTCCGCTTTCCTGGCGGCCTTCTGACGCCACGGACCTGACGAACACGATATATCAGTAGCCACGATGCTTCACCATGCGTCCACCAGCCCGACCGAACCGCCGAGATCCCCCCTCAAAACATCCAGTTTCCAACGACTCATCGTAATCCGCTCCTTCTTCGTCAGCGGAGTTTGACCCGGACATTTCTACCGAGTTTGAAATGTACACGTCAATTGGACTTTGAATTTGCAATCTTGCTGGCTTGCCGTTGCGTCAGTGTTCGTCGCAATCGTTACACCGACGTAACTGGAATCTGCCGCCGCCGCCGCTACCTTCGCTGGCACGCGATGTCGCCTAAAGCACGGTTTATTCTTTGGTCGGTGCTGGCGGCCGGACTGCTTCTGGGGCAGTTGGGCTGGATCGCTTCGCTGCGCGGTGAGCGGATTATGGCCAACGATGCGCTGCTTGTCGGCGGATGGTGTGTGCTGGCCATGCTGCCGCTGGCGATGCTACTGCTGCTTCGCTCGACGCCGGGCGATGCTATTCGGCTTTCGCGGCGATGGTCGGCGTTCATCATTCTTGCCGGCGCGGCGCTGCTGCAGGCGGCGGCGGTTGTGATGCTGGTGCCAGCCCTGTCGGATGATCCCGTGCGCTACCGCGTCGATGGATGGATATGGCTCATTGGCAAATCCCCATACGCCACAGCGCCGCGGCAGGTGCTCAATCGCGAGGATGCCCGCTGGCCTTACGCGGCCGACGCAGTCGATCATGCGGTGCAGTATCCCGATCTCCCCTCGCGCTATCCGCCGGTCGCCGAGGCGATTTTCGTCGCGGGCCGGTCGGCCGAAACTGTACTGCTTTGGGACAACGAAACCCCTGCCCCGCCAATCGAGCTGAATAGCGATCATCCCTGGCGGATGGGCGTTTCCGGCCTTCCGCTGCGCTGGCGGGCGCTGCCGTTTCGCTTTTTTTTTGGTCTGTGCGCCGTCGCCGCAACCGGCCTGCTTCTCGCGCAGCTTCGCCGCACCGGCCGATCGCCCTGGTGGGCGATATTGCTTGGATGGAATCCGCTTGTCGCGATTGAGTGCGGCGGCATGGGGCACATCGACATTGCCGGCGTGGTCTTGCTCCTCTTCATGATTCGCGGTGTGCAGAGCGGCCGATATCGCTGGGCCGCCATCTGCCTGGCGCTGGCGTGCGGCATCAAACCGATCGCGATTTTACTGCTGCCCTGGCTGTGGCGCGACACCCATCGCCGCGGCGATTGGCGCTGCGGCCGGCGCGCCATCGCCACCTTTCTCGTGGCGCTGTCACTGATATACGTTCCCGCCATGCTGGTCCAGCGCGGATTATCCGGCTGGATCGCGGCCAATCGTGCCTATATCCGCAATTGGGAAGCCAATGGCTCAATGTACGAGGTGATCAAGCAATCAACCCATGCTGAAGATGGCAACCGCACCTTCGCCGCCGAAAAAGGGAAAACGGCCGCTCGGCTGATTTCGCTGGCGGCCGTCGCGCTGGCGGCAATGCTGCTGTGGCAATGCGGAGCAACGGCCGCCGAGGCGGCCTATTGGCTTTTCATCACGCTGCTTCTCTTCTCGCCGATTGTCTATCCGTGGCATCTGCTCTGGGCGCTTGCGTTCGTGCCGTTATTGCGCAGCCAAACGGGTTTTGGGGCGATGGTATGGTCGGGCACAATCGCGATCAGTTGCCTGCTGTGGCGCAGCGCAGACTGGACTTTGTCCACGCGCCATGCGCTGTTGGAGTATGTCCCCGTGTATGCCGCGCTCGCGATCGAGCTAATCCTGCTGGCGCGTGCGACCCGGCCCATGCCGGCAATGGTTGCCGCAGCGCCCGTCAGTACATAAAAGGGTTCCTTCTCGCCAGACTTTGCTTCCGCGGCATCAGGTGAACGAATCGATGAAAGTGGTCATTCAATATCTGTCAGTGGCCGGCGGCGGCGCTTGCGGCGCGATGCTGCGCCTGTTCGTCAACACGCTTGGCGCACGCGCGGGCCTTGGTCCGGCGGTCGGCACATTCGCCGTAAACATCACCGGAAGCATCCTGCTTGGGTGGTTTCTGGCGACGATCGCCGGCCGGGAAATCTCAGAAGCGACCCGCCTCGGCATTGCAGTTGGATTTGTGGGCGCATACACGACCTTTTCAACTTTCATGTTTGAATCGAATGCGCTGGTCGGCCAGGGCGCCTACATGAAGGCGACAGTCAACCTCGTTGGAAGTGTGGTGGTCGGCCTTTGGGGTGTGCGGATCGGCCTGTGGCTCGGAAAAGCGATGTAATTGGCATGCTCGTTCCATGATGCGAGCCGCCAGCAAAATAGGGTTTGGCTCGTCGCCGGGCGATTTTGATGGGGAACTTGGCGGCCAAGGGGCCCGTTGCGCCGCATTTTCGAGGAATGAGTAACGTCCTAACCCGTTAAACGGCATGCATTTGTATCCGCGGGTGCGCACCGGCGTGTTAAAATGGGGGAAATTGTTAAAATGGGTAATGTATTTTCTGGGTCATCGTCGATAGATTCAGTGTCAAGTTGCCCAGATTAACATGGGCCGACAAGTGAACTACGCCGCCGGCAGGGATGTCGCGGAAAACAAGGAATGGCCGGGTGGGCAGGACGATTGCCCGAGCCGTTGAGAAAAGCCAAAGGCATCCCATGAAGATCATCCTCAATTCCTCAACCGCCCCGACCGAAGTCCGCAGCGCCTGGGCCGAGCTCGGCAAGGCATACCTCGAACCGCTGCTTGATGGCGATCGCAGCGCCTGTCGCCTGGTCGTTGACGCCGCTCTTGCCGATGGCGCCGCCCCGCGCGATCTGCTGACGGGCCTGATCTGGCCGACCATGGAGCTGCTGCAGAGTCTTTATCGCGACGACCGCATCACCATCTCAAGCCTGAACCTGGCGACACGGCTGAATCGATCGATCACGGATCAGCTTTGTGCCCAGTTGCCCCGCAGCGAGAACAATGGACAGAAGGTTCTTATTGTCTGCGGCGACGATGAGCCAGAAGAATTGGGCGGGCAGATCTGCGCCGATCTCTTTGAGACGGCCGGGTATGAGGTGCGTTTTGCAGGCGGCGGCGTGCCCAATGACGAGGTGTTGAAATTGATCGGCGACCATCGCCCGAATTTGTTGATCCTGTTTGGGACTTTGCCCAGCGGCATGCCCTCAGCCCGCAAACTCATCGACTATCTGCGTGAAGTGAACTCCTGTCCGAACATGCAGGTGATGTGCTGCGGCGGCATCTACAAGCGTGCCGAAGGGCTTGCCGAGGAGATCGGCGCCGATCTGGTTGCCAACGACGCCGCCCACGCGGTGGATGTGGCAAAGGCAAACCCCGGCCGCAAGGCGACTGTCGATCAGCAGACCGTCGGCCGAACCCGCCGGATTCGCAAGGCAGCGGCGGCCACGGCGCGAAGAAGTGCGGTGGAATGCGTCGAAGTGGAAGGCGCATCCGACGAGCTGAATACAGAGCCAGAAGCGCCCCTCAGCGAAATCAAGCTCGGCATCCCCGCCATCGCCGAGTAAGCCCCGAGGCGCAGGCTGCAATCCGGAACCTGCGACAAATAGATATTGACCGGCCGGCGCTCCAACGAGCGCCGGCCGGTTTCGATTATCGCCAATCATTCACGTTTGAGAGCTGAATAAGCTGATGCCCGTCAGAATCATTGACCCTGGCGTGTGGCGTCGGCGCATCACACGGCATAGACCGACCCGGCCGGAACCGAAGCGGGCTGGCGGCGCAACTCTTTGTCCAATAATGAGAAGCGCAATTTCTGCGCGTTGACGTAGGGCAACTGGAGGTATAAAAGTTATACGTCCTATAGATCGGCCGTGGACGCGGCTGTTCTGCAGGAAAAAAGCGGCGACGTGTTTTCGCGGGTGTAGGCTGGACGCAACTTCGCCGAACCCGCTGTCAGACACTGTCGCGATGGGCCGTATCAAAATGGATGCGGCCGGATTTTGATTCGCGGGCGCGAAAGGAGTTTGCGGCCCATGATGACGACGGCACTTTCCAAAGTTCACAACTGGCTGGCGGCGGTCGGGGCGCGGCCGATGCTGCATGGCTGCGGGGTTGGGCTGCTCGCCATACTTGCGCTGGGAAATATCTCCGCGAAGCGCTCGCGCGATGCAGCGCCCACTACGACTGTTCGCTATATCGGGGCGAATCTTCCACCGACAACGAATTTACGCGCCGCAGACGTCACAGTCGCGGCCGGAGAATTGCTCCGACCGATCGTCGCCGCCGCGCCAAGCGGGCCGCACGTTCGGTCGCGTCTGATGATGATGGAAGTGACGGCGTACTGTGCCTGCAAGAAATGTTGCGGCCCGGGCGCCCACGGCGTCACTGCCAGCGGCAAATCCGTCGAGTACAACAATGGCCGGTTTGTCGCCGCCGATACGGATGTTCTGCCATTCGGGACGGTGCTCAATATCCCCGGCTACAACGGCGATCATGAAGTCGAAGTCGTCGATCGCGGCGGCGCGATCAAGGGCAATCGCCTCGACGTCTTTTTCGCCAGCCACGACGAAGCACTTGAATGGGGCCGCCGCAAGGTCGCGGTTTTGGTGAGCGCGGCGGAGTAAGTAACATCTGAAACCGCCATTCGCAGCGATTGAAGAGGGAGAATTTCAAGGTTCCACTGCGGCGTGCCAGGACGTGCTTGGGCAACCAGTGTCGTGGTGATACGCTGGCCTTTGATGGGTATGGGTCCATCAGCGACAAAGTTACCCTCGTCGGTAAAAACGCTGATGCGGAGTCGGGCCGAAATTATTTTCACGGTATTTTGCGCTCCGACAGCTGCGCAGTGCGAAAACCTTACTCCGGGTTATCCGTAGAAGGTTTTACGCAAACAAGGCCTTGTGGGTAGATATTGCCCTTCAAGGCGCGGCGGGATCGGCACTCATCGGGCCGGTGTTGTCCGGGTGCGTGCCGGGGGATGGGGCGTGGGGGTGGCCGTTGCCGTTGTAAGTCTGGCGGGCCATGGCGGCTGATAGGCCGGTTGTCAGCGCGGTTTTGAGAAGTTCGGTCACATGGGCGATCAGTTTACCCTTGATTGAGGGTTTCGCTGAAGAGCGTGCGTGGCGGGGGATATCGCCGGCGCTGGCCTCAACTTTATCAAGTTGGGCGGCGAGGTTGTCCATAAGCTTGTTCCATCGCTCTTCCAACGCTGTGCGCTTCGATGGAGTGACGACCATGGCGGCGGTAAACGCGGCGGCGGCCGATGCGGCCAGAGATGAGATCGGATACTTCTGAATCCAGCCTGTGAGGTTTGTCGTGTTGGCGAAATCCCGGGCGAAATCGTCGAGCGCGCGATGCATGGCGGCCATCGCGGCATCGGCCCGCTTCATCAATGTCTGATCCCGCCGAGCGCGATTGATCCTTGTATAAAAAAGCGCGCCGCCAGTGACAACCGCCGCAAGCAGCGCGCCGCCGACGATCAACTGGCCAAGCCAGGGGCTGGCGTTGAAGATCGCAGAGATGGCCCCGGCCGCCCCGATCACAAGCATCGCGGCCCCCACCACGAGCACCGCAATCGCGATAAGCAGCATTACAACGCAGAGGCCGGCCAGCAATACGGCATTGCGAACAGTCGCCTTCAGCCCGTCGATCTTTGCATGGACATAATCGCCGAGGTGAGATTTCGCGTCGCTGATCTCGATGCCGAGGCGGTGGAACGCCGTTGCGGGATCGGGGACACGGCCATGCGGGTGCTTGGCGTCGGTAGAGGTTTCTGGAGCAGGAGGCATGGATGCGTCCATGGTCGGATTCTACCGCAGCCGCGTGTTTCCGTCCGCGTTGCAGCCGGCGGCTGCGCCAGGAGGATTGCTCTAAGCTCGGGAGATAAAAAGCGTACAGTCACCCGCGGGTAACGACTCGGGTGAAGTTACCCTCGGGCGACTGTTGCGCTTGGCATCCGCGGCGCTGGTGACAAGCGGGTTTTGAATCCGCGACGGCGCCTGCGGGTGGATTAGAGGCGACGCCAGACCACGCCCAGGAGCATTCCTACCCCGGCAGCGATCAAAAGCGACTTGAGCGGCTGATCGCGAACATATTCTTCCAGTTCGCCTTCCCACTCACGCGCTTTATCCCGACCGGTTTCGTAGTACTCGCCGGCGCTTTCGCGCAGGTGATCGAGTTTTTCCCGGGCTTGGTCACTGACGTCGCGAAGATTGTTTCCGACGTTACGTACGGCGTCTTTCGCATGCTGAACGCCGCTGGCGACGGCCTGCTCACCTTGTTCACGCACACTTTTTGCGGCGCTGTTTGTGTCCTCGATGCGACTCATAAAAATCGCTCCTTTCAATGAAACTGTGGATCGTTTAACCGGGAGAAGATGAAGCAACTGGCGCGCCAATCCGTGTTCCAAGCAAATAATTTCATTAGGCCGCTTTGACTCATCGCTTTCTTGGGCTGTTTCGTCGGGTGACGACGACGAAATGGCATGGTGTCAGGCCGAGACGGGCCGATGGTGCGCAACGTCGAGCCCGTTTATCCGGGCGCAAATCGCCCTCATCGCTCCTACGCGCTCGTGCGCAATGTGGCGCGGCGCAAAAGGTGCAGTTGTCGCATTCTGGAAATGTCATTACACTTCGCGCATTGCCTCGGCGTAATGCCTCGATCACCTCGTTCGTACAGCAAGGAGCGTCCCCGTGGGAATCCGCGAATCACTCAACAAAAATCCGGTGGTCACAACCGGCGTCACGGCCGCAATTATTGTCGTTTCGCTTTTCTTCGCGGGCAAGATGTTGTTTTGCAGTGGGCCGAAGGTGTCAACGCCGCCGAACAAGGCGTATTACACGACCGACACGAACATCACCGATCCGGCCCAACTGTTCATCGACGACATCGACAAGGCCGTGCCGTTCGACAAGGACGGCAAGAAGGCTGTGCGGGCGATTGTGTTTGAATGCCCGAGCGACAAGAAGCGCGTGATTGTATACTACGAGAAGCTGACCGAATCGGGCATGAAAGAGTGGGATAAATTCAAGGATGCCAAGTCGAAGGCGATGATGGCGGAGAACCTGATCGACAAATTTGCCTACATGAAGCCGGGGGGCGACAAGTGGTACACGCAGGATACGACCGCCAAACCAGGGCCGGATCTCGTCGCGGCGCCGTTTGGTGAGTCGGCGGGCGCGGTGAAGATGCAGGATCAGGTTCGTCTGAAGGTCGAGGAAATTCAGCAGACTCCGAAGTGCGGTGATGGCAAATGGATGCAGCCGGTCAATCCGTAAGGTGAGGCATGAAGGCGGGCCTGAAGGATTGCCGTGATCCCGACGGGAGCGCGGCGGTTGCCGCCAGCTCGATTTTGTTGCCTTGTCTACTCAGGATTTCGAGGAATACGCGTCGAGAATGCGTTGAATCACGGCGCTTGTGCTGCGTCCTTCAAAGATCGGCGCCAGGGCGATCCGTCCGCCGCGCGATTCAACGAGTTTGCCGCCAACCACCTCGTCGGCCGTATAGCTGGCGCCTTTCACGAGCACGTCGGGGTTCAGTGCATCGATC
>JBBQCK010000003.1:0-18423 GCA_038318605.1 Tepidisphaerales bacterium
GCCATTTTGATCGACGCCGGGATGTGCCCCGGCCCAATAGGCGCTGGTGAAATCAAGGAAGCCAAGGACCACGACAAACGCTGCCGCGATGTAGAACCATCTTTGCCGCGCGCCTTCCTCCGCCAGGGGCGACAATGGATCAAACTGTGCCAGCCGATGCCGCGCCCAAGCGGCGCGCGCCCTTGCGATCAGAGGCGGCGGGATTTGCACATCCTGCTGCGCGGTATCGCGTTCGGCCGGCGCGGGAGGCGCACTGGTGATTTCGTGCAAAAAATGAATTGCGATGCTCCTTTTGATGGGGTGTCGCTCTATATACGCCGGAACGGCCGGGTTATTGAAGGGAAACCGACATTTGTATTTAACCGTGTGTTGGCGGGGCGCCCAATGCTTCGGATACGATCTGTGGCCCAATGAGCCAATTGCAGGCAAGTTTCGGCGGTCCGGCGGATGATGGCGGCGAGGCGATGACGGGCGGGGACGTCGATCGCCGGTTTCATATCATTGCTGAAGTGTCGGCCGGCGCGACCTGGCTTGCGGAGGATGCCGCGGGGCATCGGCGCATTCTGAAATCGCTCGACGAAGAATGCCTCTGGCGGCGGCAGTTGCATCCAATGATTAAAGATCGGCTCGGCAGGGTGCGCGAGTTGGCGACAGTGAATATTGCAACTCTATACGGCGTCGAGCGCGCAGGAGATTCATCCACGGTCTGGCTGGTGTGGGAATATCTGCCGGGTATGACGCTCGATGAATGGGCGGCCGAAGGAAGCCGGTCGGCGGATGATGTGCGGGCGATCCTGCGCGAGGCGGCGCTGTTGGTCGCAGCGTTGCATGGGCGGGGCATCATTCATGGCGCAATCCACGGACGCAACATTATCGTGTCGCCGGCCGGTCAGGTGCGGCTGACGCATGCGAGCCCGCTGCTCTACGACGATGAAGCAGTCGATCGCGCGGCGTTTTTTGCCATGGCGCGTGCGATGATTAATGCGGGCGGAGACGGTGCGGCCAGTCTTACCGCCGTCGTGAATCGTGCGGAATCAGACGCCGCACCAATGCGCGATATCGCGCGGCAGCTTTCGAACAGGCAAATCGACGCGATCGTCCGGCCGGCCCCCGGCGCAAACACTCCAGCAGAAGCCCGCGTGCGCCTGCGCGCCTGGCTGGCGGCCATCGCAACACTTGCCCTCGGCGCAATCGCGTCCTATGCCGCCCGCCACCTGCTGGGAGTGTGACGTCGGGACGTTGGGACCGACACTGTCCATTGCGGCGAAAACCGTCAGCTTCTGTCTCTGGGGCATGTGGTTTGTCGAAGAATGCCAGGAAGGTTTCGGGTTTAAACCGAAAACTGAGAGTCTGCCATCTATCAAAAGGTACACTTTACGATTTGAGCGAATCATGGGGTGCGGCGGCCGCGGGCGTGGGCTCGGTGGGCGAGGCGATCAACCAGTTGACCGAACGAAATACCAGCATGTGCTGCGGCTTCGGGGAGCAGGCTCTTGGGGGTGAAGCCGGGAAGGGTGTTGATTTCCAGAAGGTAAGCGTTGTGCGATTCGTCGAGCATGATGTCGATGCGGGCGAGATCGACCGCTCCGACAATGGCGTTTGCGCGGCGGGCCAGATCGCGGCATTGTTCGACGATGTGCGCCGGCAGGCCGGTTTCAAAGCGATGTTCGGTGTCGCTGGCTTTGTACTTGGCTTCGTAATCGAAAAAATCTCGCCGTGGTACGATTCGGATCGGCGCCAGGGGCAATTCTTCGAGCAGCCCGACAGTCAGTTCCGGGCCGGAGATGAATTTTTCAACGAGGGCCCGCGGATGACGTTGGAGGATTTTTTCGATGGCATCGGCCGCAGAGACGGTGCCCTCGGCGGCACCTTTGCATACATAGACATCAATGCTGGAGCCACTGGAAACTGCCTTGACGACGCAGGGTTCCTCGGGAAAGCGATCGGCCGCGGATGTGATGACGCGGTATGGGGGGGTGGGCAGGCCGGCGGCCTCCCAGGCGCGCTTCGTGGCCACCTTGTCCATGCCCAAGCGTGAGGCGACCGACCCGCTGCCGACGAATGGAAGGCCCCGGATTTCCAGGATCTCCTGAAGTTCGCCACTTTCGCCCCATGCGCCGTGCAGCACCGGAAAGATGACATCGGCCGGGTGGGCGGATTGATCGAGCGCGCTCAAGTCGTCTGGTTGGATGTCGGCTAAATGGACCTCGTGGCCGACGGAGCGCAGTCCATCGGCGACCGCGCGGCCGCTGACGAGCGACACATCGCGCTCGGCGCTTGGCCCGCCATGAAGGACGGTGATTTTCATGGGGTGGGTTCGGGCCAGATCTGCACTTCGGTTTCGAGCGGCACCTCGTGCTTTTCGTAGACGCGTTCCTGTACGAGCTTAATGAGCTTGAGCACATCGTGGGCGGTCGCGCCGGGGTTGGCGACGATGAAATTTGCGTGTTTGTCGCTGACCTCTGCCCCGCCGACGCGCATGCCCTTCAGGCCGGCCTGGTCGATCAATGCTCCGGCGCTCATGCCGCGTGGATTTTTAAAAATGCAGCCGCAGTTTTTCGTGTTCAGGGGCTGGGTGTTGCGTTTGAACATCCAGATTTCCTTGACCTGGTGCATGATTCGGCCGGGGTCGTCCTCATCGAGTTCGAGGGTGGCGCCGAGGATGAACGGCGCGGAGATGTTTGTATGGCGGTATTCAAAGACAAGATCGTCGCGGGTGCGTTCGAAGACCTGCCCTGAGGCGTCCATGACCCGCACGGATTTGATGCGTGCGCCCAAGTCACCGAATTTTCCGCCGGCATTCATGCGTATTCCGCCGCCAATGGTGCCGGGAATGCCCGCCAGGCATTCGAGGCCGGAGAGGCCCTGGCGCACGGTGCGCAGCAGCAGTTTTTGCATATCGACGCCGGCACCGACATCAATGGATGGGCCGTCAATCTGCACGGTGCGCCAGAATTCCTCACTGAGGCGAAAGACCGCGCCGTTGATGCCTTCATCGCGAACGAGGAGGTTGGCGCCGAGTCCGAGGACATAAATTGAAATGCCGTTTTCGGCGCAGCGCCGCGCACATTCTTCGAGCTCCGCGACGTTGCGCGGGCGTACAAGCCAGCGGGCGGCGCCGCCGATCTTGTACCAGGTGAGCCGTGCCAGCGGCGCGTCGGCGGTGACGCACCCCTCAAGGCCTGCGAAGATATTGATATCGCGTGCGATCTGCATGGCGGATAGAGAAGCGCAGTTTTACACGGCGCAGGCTTCAGTTCAACGTCTGGCGGGGGCTGAATTCCGAGGCGAGAATTTCGCGCGGAACTCGCACGCGTCAGGCGGATAGCGCCAGCGGCGTGTTGCCGACCAGTGCCGCGCCGATTTCGCCGATGTTGCCTGCGCCCATGAGCACTACCAGGTCGCCCGAGCCGATGCGCTGGCGCAGGTGATTCAGCACCTCGCCCAATGACGGCAGATGGGTGACGTGCATACCCGTTTCGCGGACACGGTCGGCCAGCATCGACGCCTTGACGCGTTCGCGGTCTTCGGCGCTGTCGCGAACGTAATAGATTTCCGGCAGAACCAGTTCGTCGGCGTCTGCGAAGCAGGTTGCGAACTGTTCGAGCAGCAAGCGGGTGCGGCTGGCCTGATGCGGCTGAAAAACGCAGATGAGTCGCCTCGGGGCGTATTTGGCTCGCATCGCGGCCAGTGTCGCCGCGATTTCGGTGGGGTGATGGCCGTAATCATCGACAATCATGGCGCCGTTGGACTGACCAATTTCCATGCTGCGGCGATCCGCGCCGCGGAATTGGGACATTCCGGCGGCACTGGCGGCTACGCTCGCGTTGCAAGCAGCGCAGGCTGCGAGCGCCATGGCGGCGTTGGACAGGTTGTGCAGGCCCGGCACACTGAGGCCGAGGGATGCGACGAACTGGTCCCCCTGCATGAGATCGGCCTGGCCGCAGCCACCCTCGAGTCGGACATTTTTCATATACCACGCGCCCGGAGCGCGCCGGCGCGGGTGGCGGATTGGGGTGATCGCGGCGGGTTCGATCCAGTGAATGTGGCAGGGCGCGCCGGTGACCGCGCGGCGTACGTTGTCGTCGGCGCTATTGGCGACGATGACGCCGTCGGGGCCGAGACGCTCGATGAAGGTGTGAAACGAATCGATGATTTCCGAAAGTCCTCCGGGATAGCAGTCGAGGTGATCGGCTTCAATATTGGTGATGACCGCGACGCGCGGATGCAACTGATGAAAGCTGCGATCAAATTCGCAGGCTTCGACGACGAACAAATCGCCTCTGCCCGAATAAGAAGAGCCGCCAAGTTGCGGGACTGTTGCGCCTATTACATACGATGGGTCGAGGTTGGCCGCCCTCAGGGCCATGGCAATCATGGAGGTGGTCGTGGTTTTGCCATGCGTTCCGCAGACGGCGATGCCGTAACGTTCGGCCATAACCTGCCCGAGAAGTTGGGCATATTTGACGTGCGGCAGACCCATGACGGTTGCGCGCTGAAATTCCAAATTGTCGTCGGGCACGGCGGCGGTGCGCACGACCAGCTCAACGGCTGTGTCGATAAGGGAACCATCCTGCGGGCCAATTCGTGCCCCGGCGACCCGTAGCGCGCGGGTGGATTCAGACTCGCGGGAATCGGAACCGCTGACGATGGCTCCGCTGTCGAGGAGCATGCGCGCCAGACCCGACATGCCCGAGCCGCCGACGCCAATGAAATGAATGTGCCGGCCGAGAAACTGGCTGGAGCGCTTTGGCGAATTAGCGGGCATAGAGGCCGCGGTGGGTGAAGTAGAACGCGGCTGCGGCGCGGCCGGCGCCGAGCGCGAAGCCGTTCGCGGCTCGTGATGAGGTTGCATAAGTTAAGTTCTAATCTATCGGCTGGCACCGTGCGCGACAATCAATATCGACAACGAGGCAAAATTGATTGCGCGGCGACCGGCCCATTAGGACTTCGCGGCGATGAGATCAAGAAGAACCTGTGCGACGCCGTTTGCGGCATCAGGTCGGCCGAGCGACCGCGCGGCGCTGGCCATGGCTTTGCGTCGGTCAACGTCATGCAGAAGGGGACTGAGCAAGGGCCCAAGAGCGGCAGCGTTTTTGATGGCGTCGCGCTGGTCGTCGATGAGGCGGGCCGCGCCGGCCGCTTCAAGTACGCGGGCGTTGGCGCGTTGATGCATGTCTTTGTGAAAGGGATAAGGCATCAGGATGGAGGGTATGCCGCATGCGGTCATTTCGGCGCAGGTGCTCGCGCCAGCGCGACTGATGGCGAGATCGCAGACTGACCAGACATCCGCCATGCGAGGCGTGAAATCGACCACGGTGCCTTCGAGCGATTGCTGGCGGTAGGCCTGCCGTACGGCCGGGGCGTGGTCCTTACCGGCCAGATGCAGAACCTGCCACCCTTGAAGTTTGAGCGATGGGATCGCCTTCAGCATCGCTTCGTTGACCGTTTGCGCGCCCTGACTGGCACCGGTGACGACCAGCGTGCGAAGCGATGGATCCAGTCCGAGGCGTTGGGCTGCGGCGGCACGATCGGGGCTGGCCGCGGCGTCGAGAATGTCCTGGCGAACGGGGCAGCCCGTGATGCGCAATTTCGATTGAAATTCTGGCTTTACATGGTCGCGCGTGGCTTCAAATTGACAACAGACGGCGGCGACCGATCGCATGAGATATTGATTTGCCTTACCGGGAATGGCATCGGGGTTGACGACGGCGGTGGCAATGCCCGCCTGGGCGGCGAGCTTGACGGCAACGCCTGCTGCATAGCCGCCCAGCCCAAGCACGGCCGCCGGCGGCCGATCGCGAAGCAGACGGGCGACCAGATCCTGTGTGGCGCGCCACGACCGCCAGAACTTCAGCAGGCCCGTGATGGTTTTGAGTGGCGGAACGATCGGCTGCGGAATGAACTCAAGGCCGGTCGGTTCGAGAATGGTGCGGTCAATGTCTCGGCGGGTGACCAGAAACAGAATTCTAGCGCGCGGAATCAGCGCGCGAAGCGCCTGGGCAACCGAGATTCCGGGGTAAAGGTGCCCACCAGTGCCTCCTCCGGCGAGGACAATGGTCGGCGAATCCGCCAATTCGGCGGCCGGGGGGGCAATATCCGTCTGCTGGTCGTTGGCCGGGTCCATGGCGGTAACCATCATGGTTTGATGCGGCATCTAACGCAATGTGCCGGGTTTAGGATTGCAGGGTGGCGCGGCGCATGTGGTGTCGATGGCACAACAGCAAGTCATCGAGATGGCACAAATGCCTTACGCGGAAGCAGCGCCGGCCGGTGCGACGGATTTCGCGGTGGCGGGCGGCAGGTCGAGTCTTACATGGGTTTCGCGAAGCTGCTTGTCGTCAACGGCCGAAGGCGCTCCGCACATCAGATCGGCGCCGCTCTGCGTTTTGGGGAAGGCGATGACATCGCGGATGTTGTGGAGGCCGCGCAACAGCATGATGATGCGATCGACGCCAAGCGCCAGCCCGCCATGGGGCGGCGCGCCGAATTGCAGGGCGTCGAGCAGGAATCCAAATCGTTCCCGTTGCATTTCCGGCGAAATGCCCAGTACGCCGAAAATCGCCTGCTGAACGTCCATGTTGTGGATACGGATTGAGCCGCCGCCCAGCTCGTAGCCGTTGAGGACGACGTCGTAGGCCTTGGATTTCATGCCGGCCAGCGTTGCGGCGTCGCCGGCCTTAAGGTGGGTAATGTCTTCATCCAGCGGGCTGGTGAAGGGGTGGTGTACGGCGTTCCATTTCTTTTCGGCATCGTCGTGATCGAGCAGGGGGAAATTGACGATCCAGACCCATGCCCAGGGGGTTTCGGGCTTGATATCGAGGTCTTTGGCGAGCTTGAGGCGCAGCTCGCCGAGTACCTTCAGAACGATTTTCGGTTTGTCCGCACCGAAGCAGATAAGGTCGCCCTCCTTGGCGCCGGTGCGCTCGCACAGCGCGGCGAAAATCGGTTGTATGAATTTGGCAATGCCGGTGTCGAACGCACCATTGACAGCTTTTGTGACTGCAAGGCCCTTGGCACCGAAACCCTTGGCCCACTCCGCGAGTGCGTCGGTCTGGGAACGCGGCACTTTCGCGCCGCCGGGAATGACGACGCATTTGACCATCGGCGCGTTTTTGAAGACGCCGAATTCGGTGGAGTGTGCGAGGTCGGTGATGTCCTGCAGTTCCAGGCCGAATCGCAGATCCGGACGATCAGAGCCGAAGCGGCTCATCGCCTCGTCGAAATCCATGCGCGGGATCGGATTGGGGATGTCCACGCCGAGGATCTGTTTCCAGATCTTGCGCAGCAGGTCCTCAATTATGTTCATGATGTTGTCGCGATCGATGAACGCCATTTCAACGTCGAGCTGAGTAAACTCGGCCTGACGATCGGCGCGCGGATCCTCGTCGCGGAAACACCGCACGATCTGCATGTACTTGTCACAGCCGGCGACCATCAAAATCTGCTTGAAAAGCTGCGGGCTTTGCGGCAGCGCATAAAATGTGCCCGGCACCAGGCGGCTGGGTACGATGAAATCGCGCGAGCCTTCCGGTGTGCTTTTGGTGAGGAAGGGCGTTTCAATTTCCCAGAAACCCTGTTCGCCGAGCACGTCGCGCATGATTTTGGTGACGCGATAACGCGTGCGAAGCGTTTCCTGCATATCGGCGCGGCGCAGGTCGAGATAGCGATATTGCAGGCGGCGCTCTTCGCCGACATGTTCGTGTTCGTCGGGAAGGAATGGCGGCGTTGGCGACATCGACAGCACTTCCATTGACTGGACGACCAGTTCGATTTCGCCGGTTGCCATGCGCGGGTTGGTGAGGCTTTTGCCCTTGGCATCGATGCCGCGTGCGCGCACGACGCCGGAAACGGATACCACCCATTCCGATCGCAGGCGGCGCGCCTCGTCATGAGCGGCTTGGCCGCACGAATCGACATCGAAGACAAGCTGGGTCAGGCCATCGCGGTCGCGCAGGTCTATGAAGACCAGACCGCCGTGGTCGCGATAATTGTGAACCCATCCGGCGAGCCGAACGGTCGTCCCAACGTTGGCGGCGCGAAGCTGGCCGCAGGTGTGTGTGCGATACCGCGTTTCGATGGCTTCCATGATTTTACTGTTGGTTAGGGGGAGCGAGGAGACAAGTGCAACAAACAATCACTGTCCGGCGCTGGGTTCGTTGCCACATGCGGCAGGATCACAGCGCCTTGGGATTGGCGTCCTTGTCTCGTGAATCGGAGGGGTGCATGACGAAGGGAATGTTAGCGGAGGGGAGGGGGGGTGTAAACGGGCGGGATGTGCTGAAAGAGCGATCACCGGGTTGAACGACACGCTGATCGCCTGGCTTAAAGAGAAGCGGGTCGCGAGCGACGGTGCTAACGCGATAATGGACGATTTGGAGTTGCCGGCGGATGGCGAAACCGTGTCATTTCTCGGATTTGTTGCGAACCTGCGCGAGGAGTGCTTCGATTTGCTGGTGCATTGTTTCGGTCGCTTTCACGATGAATTTGCCGTTGATGTAGCATAGCACTCCGATCGTGCCCCCGTTATCCCGCCATTTGTCGCATTCAACGGTTTCCATGATGAGGATTGCGAGGTTGTGTTGCTCGACTTCGATCGGGTCTGGATCCCCTTCCTGCTGGCGTGGGCCGCCGGGCGTGAGATCGCGAATATAATATGCCCGCGTAATTACCGCGGGTTTTGGCGGTTCGATTGTCGTGATAACGAGTACGCCATCGTCGATTGCGGACTGCAGGTTTGCGTCTGCGGCTCTTAGCAGAAGTGTGATTACTGTCGATGTCTGGACCGGATCCCGAAGAATAAGTGTCACAGGCGTGTTTCGATTGACCGGGCCGGCCTCAATGGATTTCCAATCGACAAACAGATTTATCGAAGCACGGTCGCGTATGGCATCCAGCGCCTTCGATAGAGGAACGTTGTCAAAGTCCGCGGTGATCGGAGCGTCCAACTTTTCCTGAAGGCGCAACGTGGGCGCGTTTGGGATGCGGGTCGGCGAAGGCTCAGTGGTGGCCGATCCAGCGACGAATGTTTCGGCAAAGCAGGACGACGAAAGGACTATCGAAAGCGAAAAGAGCATTGTGGCGCGGCATAAGGAAGGCATGGTCATCATCGTGCTCCTTCTTTTAATTCTTGCGTGCCATCCAAATTTTCCAAATTTCCAGCAAATATTCAATCTACGTTTGTTCACCGCCTCGGACCTGATGCTGGACGGTGAAACGGATCGGAACCGATCCTAAGTGCGTCGCTCGCCTTCGGTTCTGGCTCCTCACCCGGGAAGGCGTACCATGTCATTGGAATCAGATTTTTGCCGCTACCGGGGGTAAAAGTCATTCTATGGGCGATGTCGGTGGCGTCAGGAGTTGTTGGCAGTAATTGAGCATTCGGGGGAGGTGAAACGGTCCTTTCCACAACGTGCCTTTCACCTTGGAACTGGGCGTGCCGTCACGATGCAGGTAGCCGTACCACTCACCGTGCTCTGGATCGGCAAACTGGCGGAAGCTCCAGAGATGGACCTGCTCGTGCATGTCGATAAAGCGCTTTTCATCGGTCAACTTCCAAGCCAGGAGTGTGGCAATCAAGGCCTCATTGTGAGGCCACCAGAATTTCATGTCATGCCAATATTCCTGCACGGGCAGGTTCTTAAGATCACGAAAGTAAAACAGGCCGCCATGCTGTTCGTCCCAGCCTCTGCTCCACATGCAGTCGAGGATGTTCAATCCAAGGCGCACCATTTCTCGGTCGTTACGAAGGTGGCCTTCGTGCATGATGAACCAGCTTGCCTCAATGGCGTGGCCGGGATTCAGCAAGCGCCCGTCGAAATGATCGATGATTGCGCCATCAGGCTCCACCGTCTCCATCAAGACGCCGAGGTCCGGCTTGTAGAAGAGGCGGCGAATGTCTGCGATCCATTCATTGATCCAATCGTCAATTGTGCGGCCCCGAGCCCTTACCGGCCCGAGGTGCAAACGCAATTCTTGGGCGGTGGCAATCGCGATCATTCGCGGTCCAAGTCCGATCATGGGGCGACTGTTCGAGTCCACTTTTGCGGGGATTCGTCCGGGCGTGAATGAAAAATCGAGGTATCGATCGAAGGCGCGCAGGGCCTCCTCGGCGGCTTGGCTCTGCCCACTTACCTTCGCATAGGCAGCAAACGCGATCGCGGCAAACGACTCGGAATATACATAGCGACGCATCCGAATCGGCCGGCCTTCGCGACTTACTAAAAAGTACATCTTACCGGTGGGATCGGAGCCGAAGCGGCGCAGAAACCCGATACATGACGCCGCGGCATGCATCCACTCCGGCCGTCGCTCAACGGTCAGATAGGCGGTGGCATACATCCATGCCGCACGTCCCTGAAACCAGATCGACTTGTCAGTGTCGAGGATTGACCCATCGCGATCCAACGACGTGATGATGCCGCCGTACTGGGTATCGACACCATGGCGAAGCCAGAATGGAAGTACATCATCGACAAGGGTTCGTCGATAAAAGTCCGCCAGGTTCTGCTGTCTCGATACATCCATGGCCGATACCGGAATTTTTATTATGGGTTGCGGTTCGCGTGCGGCGAGTGAAAGGTCATTCCGCCTGAAGGTGCGCCGCCAGTAACTCGGTGACAAGGACGCAGTTGATGGTCATGCCGGTGAGATTGGCATTGGTGATCGAGACGTTTGTGAGATTCACATCGTCGAACTGCGCGTTGGCAAGGTTGATGTTGTGAAACATCGCACCACCCAGATTCACGTCTTCGAATCTGGCTCTGCCAAGGCATACGTTGGTGAACGTCGATTCGGTCAGCCTCGCTTTGGCGATGGAATGCTGGCCATTTTGGATAGTCGATTCCATTTGGATTCTCCTTTGGGATGACACAAAGCTGTTCGGTGGCCCGGCCGCCAGCGAATGACGGGTGACCCGATGTTCGCCGTATGAAAAGTCGGGATTGTAAGTCAATCATATCGTACGATTGCTGCGTGTGGAGCCTGTGACGAGGGCAAACGCGTCCGGTAACACGGCAATTTCGGGGGTTCGTTGCCCGGAGCATGGGCGGGGGCTATCTTTAGGCGATGAACCCCGTGATCTCGCCCATGCAGAGCACGCAGGTGGGAACGGGGGCGGGGAGTGTCACCTCGAGCGGGGGAACGCGCGAAAAATTCGCGACCGATGAGCTGGCGATCATACTCTCCAACTTCGATATCGGGATCGTCGAATCGATTGTCGAATATCCGCGTGGGTCGCGCAAAGCGCCCAAGCTGCTGATTGTCTCGGAACAGGGAAAGTTTCTTCTCAAGCGTCGGGCGCGGGGCAAGGATGATCCTTACAAGGTCGCGTTCACCCATGCACTGCAGCTATTTCTGGCGGCCAAGCAGTTTCCTCTGCCGCATTTGATCGGCACACGCAACGACAACAACTCCATGTTGCAATGGCGCAACACGGTTTACGAATTGTTCGAATACATCCCCGGCCAGGGGTATCCGCAGTCGCTCGAAGCGACATTTGATTCGGGCCGCATTTTAGGGCTTTATCACAAGCTTCTTACGGATTTCCGCACGGATTTTGCCGCGCCCACCGGTTCGTATCACCTCGCGCCGGCGATCGACCAGGGGTTGCGGCTGATTCCAAATGCACTACCGGGGCGCGACGTGTCAACCGTTGTTGAGTTTTTGCACGAAAGTTACCGCTATTCGTGCGATCGGGTCGAGCAGCAGGGGCTTTCGAGCTGGCCGAAACAGTTTGTGCATGCCGATTGGCACCCTGGGAACATGCTTTTTCGCGAGAATCGGGTGGTTGCGGTGATTGATTACGACTCGGCGCGCTTGCTGCCGCGGGTTATTGATATTGCGAACGGCACGCTGCAGTTTTCGATCATTGGCGGGGAGGATGATGTAACCAAATGGCCCGAATATCTGGATGAAAGCCGGCTGAAGCGGTTTTTGCGCGGCTATGATGAGGTGATGCTGTTGTCGCAGGCGGAGCTATCTGCGATACCCTGGCTGATGGCGGAGGCATTAATTGCCGAAGCGGTTTTGCCGATCGCCGTAACCGGGAACTTCGGCAAAATGAGCGGTTTTGACTTCCTGCAAATGGTGCAGCGAAAAGTATATTGGCTGACGCACAATGCCGACCGACTGGTGGCGCTGATGGAGGGATGATGGCCCGACGCTGGCGATACCGTGGCGATATTCGATGCTTTGCCTTGCCGGCGCTTCTGGTGAGCGCGGCCGTTTTGGCGTCTGGCGCATGGGGGGGCGCACGTGCAGCGGCTGGCGAATCGGCGACTCAACCTTCTGCGAATAGGCTGCCGGCGACGTCGCCGTCCAACGCAGCGATTGCCCGCCTCTCAAGATTGATTGTCAATCTGGGAGATGAAAGCGTCTCGCGCCGCGAGGTGGCGCGCGATGCATTGATGCAACTTCGGCCGGTCGATCTGGATGATTTGCGTGCCGCGGCGGTGGCTGAGGAGCCGCTCGGCGCGGAGCAGACTGCGGCGCTGCAGGACGTTGTGGCGCAGGTTTATTTGAGCGGCCTGCCATACCCCCATTCGCCGCGCGGGTTTATCGGCGTGGTTCTGGCTGCTGTCCCAGCGATCACTGAAAATCGAGTCGTCGTGATAGAGCCCGTTCGGATCGAAGGTCGCCTGCCCGGCTTTGGCGCATATGGTTCATTGCTTGATGGCGATCTGATTCTGGCATTGGATGATCCGGCCAGCCCACTTCGCGGCAAGATTGATTTTACAAATCGCGTTGCGAACGTGGCGGCGGGGGAGGCCATTGCAATGCGCGTGTTGCGCCAAGGGCGGGTAATTGATGTTTCGGTGGTCGTAAACCACCGTCCACTGGTAGCGGATGTCGCTGGAGGGCAGATGACCATTGCGGATTTTCAGCGCCAGCGTCAGGACCGTGCCGACGCATACTGGCGGGAGCATTTCGCGCCGATTGTCGAACGCCGACCGACGACACAGGCAGTAGACCGGGGGTTGTCGGGTGATACGATTGAGATGTAATGGAATCCGTTTCGCCAATGCCTTCGCCATTTGGGGATGTTGAGTCGCTGCTTGAGCGCAGCCGGCCGCGCCCGCGCGTGGCATGGCTGTGGTATGGCGCGGGTCTGGTTCTGCTGATGTTTCTTGGCGGTGTGACATCTGGGCAATCGGACGGTGCGCGAGCAATGCTTCAGGGGCTGACGTCGCTGGTTGTGGTCGGGCTTTTCTGCGCGATGGTGATATCAGGAGGCGTTACGCTGAAACGGGTGCGGACCGAGCAGCATCGCGTCGTTGCCATTGATGAATTGATCCAGTTGCGACGCTGGCCGGAAGCGGCGGCGTTGGTGATGGCGATGCTGTCGCGGCCAATGCTCACGCCGCAGGCGCGGGCGGCGGGGCTTATCTATCTCGCGCGCCTGTTGTCGCGGTATGATCGGTTTGGCGACGCCGCGACGATGATAGAGCGCGTCCTGGGCGAGCAGATGGTCGATGCGGAAACAGCATGGGGATTGCGGGTCGATCGAGCGTTTGCAGTGCTTCACGATGATCGGCTGTGGGATGCGGATCGTGCGATCAACGAGCTTCGTCGCCAGCCCTGGGCGCGCGAGTCGGGGGCAATGGCGTTGGTTGAGCTTTATCGCGATGTGAAGACCGGACATCCGCAGGATGCGATCGAACGCTTCAATGAAAAGCTGCCGGCGATGCGTGCCCAACTGGGCATTCGCCTGGCAGATGCGTATGCGCTGGTGGCGCGCGCGTACGACCTGCTCGAAAATACCGGGGCTGCAGCGATCGCATATCGGCAGGCGACGCTGCTGGTCGGCGAATCGGAGCTGCAGCGTCGCTATGGCGAATTCAAGGCATTGGCAGGCAGGTACGCCGCAGCCGATCGGCCGGACCGCACGGCATTGACAGCGCCGCGTGGAACGGAAGGGAGCGGCAGCCCATCATGACACCCGTTGAATCGGCAATATGGCGAACCCGCCGCGATCTCACGTTTGCGGCAGTGTTGAAGGTCGCGCTGCTGGCGACTGGAGCGGCGTCGCTGCTGCTTGCGCCGGCCATTTCGCTGAGCGGCGCTGCCACCTTTGCAATGATGGCGGGGGTTTGGATTCTGTGGATGGCACTGAATTATCACAGCCTGAAATCGAGCCGGCTGGCGGCCGCTTCGCCGCTGTTGATCGCTTCCGGTGATTACGACGCGGCCGAGGCGCATCTCGATGCGTCTCTGAGGATGTTCAGTATCTTTCGCGCGGGTAAGCTCCAGGCGCTGCAATACTTGGCGCTGCTGCGGCGCGAGCAGCGGCGATGGTCGGAGGCGGCGCAGCTGTGCAGGGCGGTCCTGAAACATCGCGCGCCCGCCTCAAGCGGCATAGCCGTGCGGGCGCGTCTGATTCTGGCACAGTCGCTGCTGGCAATGGACGACCTGCCTGGCGCACAAGAGGCAATTCTTGGCTTCTACCGTGAAAAACTCGGCCTGATGGAGACTTTGGAGATGCTGATCGTCCAGAGTGATTATCAGCTAAAAGCGGGGCAATGGCACGATCTGATGAACGAGGCGGCCGGCAAGCTGGAACTGACCGAGCTGATGGCATCGCAGCCCGCGGCGTTGGTACAGGCGTCGATTGCTCTGGGGGCGAAGCGGCTGGGGCGAATGGAATGGGCAACATTTTTCCGCGGCCGGGCGGAATTGCTCGGAGAGCCGGCCGAATTGATCGCGCGCCGGCCGATCCTTGCCGAACTTTGGGGTGACACGCGATCGCAAGAGGCGCCACAGGTTTGAACGTGTGCCCCGCGTTACCGGATCGATTAACGCCTTGTAGCGGACGGTGGATCGTTTGGCGGATTGATCGGAAGGTCGTTCGGCGGACCAACCGGCGCGTCGGTTGAAGTTTCGGATATCGGCTGGACTGGAGGTGTGGGCCGCAGCGGAACGCGCCCACCAAAAATCGGCGCGCGCGGACCCAGGCCGGGGAAGCTGAGCATGCGACCCGCTTGAGATTCGGTGACGACCAGGCCTAGTTCGCCGGCCGGATCGAAGGCGCAATGCGTCGGATTAGCACCGCCGGTATTCAATGTCTGGACGACGTTTCCGTTCGGCGCGACGACCTTGATCAGGCCTGCGCCATACATGGCGACATAGAGATTGCCGTCGGCGGCCAGCGCCATGCCCATCGGGCCGGTTGGCCCGCCGAGTTCGGCGAAGGGTCTTGCGCCGAGCCATTCGCGGTGGTCGCAGTCCCATTCACCTTTCCAAAGGCGATGGCGATGCGTTTCGGCGATGATGAGTGAGTCACCTCCGTCGGCCAGAACGATGCCTGACGGCGAGAACATGCCGGATGCAATGCGAGAAACGACGCCACTGGGCTGGCGGCAGATCAGAGCGCCGTTGGGCAGGCCCCGGGCGGCGCCGGCGCATGTGATGAGCAGATTGCCGGCGGGATCGAATGCCAGATCACTGGGATGCTCAAGGGGTTCACGATCGACGGCATCCGCCATAACGGCCCATTCACCCGCGACGGGACTGAAGCAGCGCACGGAATTCTGAGCAGTGTCGCAGACCCAGCCGCGTCCCATCCAGTCGAAGATGAGCGACGCAGGCGATCCGCCGCAATTCAGGCGGCGCTGCTGGCCGCCATGCAGGCAGACCACAGCCGCGCCGCGTGTCTCGACGCACCACAGTTTGCCTGTTGTGTCGAACGCGCAGCCAGCGGGATGTGAGAGATCAGCGGCGAGTATTTCGAAGGAATCAGAAGCCATTCATCCATGGCGCAGTTTGGTTCGGTGCGGACATGGAACGTTTAGCCTACAATCCAATCCTCAGAAGTCGAACAAGCGAGTCCCTTTTAGAGCAGATTCATGGTGCATGGCGTGAAAATCGTGGCATTTGTCGGATTGTCGGTCGTTTTGTCGTGCGGCGCGATGGCGCAGGAAAAGCCGATGGTCGATGAAATGCCGCCGGGCGCGCCGGCCAGCGCGCCGGCGACGCGCGCCGTACCTGCCGACCTGACAACCCCGCGCGGAGCGATGAAGGTGTTTGCAATGTCGGTGCGGGCGGGTGATGAAAAGGCGATTCGCGGCGTGTTGGCGGCCGACAACGCCAATGAGGCAAAACTGGTCGATGCGCTGGTCAACATGGCGAAATCGACCGCTCGCCTGCGCACCGCCGCCGTGGCGAAATATGGCGCCGAAGTCGCCCGGCAAATGACCAGCGACTCGCCGACCTTCGAGGACGAAACCAGCGTCGATTCGGCCGTCGAGCAAATCGACGGAGACGAGGCGACCGTCGAAGTGACCGAAAAATCAGGCGATTCTGCGATCCTTCAACTCAGCCGTATCGACGGAACGTGGCACATCAGGATATCGCAGATTATTCCCGTCAAGGATCCAACGGCAATCGCCACGATCATGCCGAAAATGGCGGCTTTCGAACGCGTCATCGCAGACGTGGCCAACAGGATCGAATCGGGCGAATACGCCAGCGCCGAAGCAGCCAAGAGCGATCTGCTCGACAAAACCGCCGCGGCAGCGAACGCCGGCGATGGACCCACGACGCAGCCGTGAAACGAAACCGGGGTATCTGATGCAGGTCCTAGGCTTCGCCCCGCATGAAGCCTTGCGTCATTTGGGCGTGCGGCGGGCGTTAGCGGGTTCTGCACCGGTCGGTTTTGCGGTGGCGGATTTTGCGATGGCGGATTTTCCGTCGGGCGCACTGAAGAAAATTGGCGGCGGATTGACCCCGATGAAGACTAGCGCGGCGTCGGTCTGGCCGGGCTTAAGATTCGAGGTTTCCTGGCCTTCGGTGCCAAGTCCGAGGGTGATCGGCACGGATTTGCCGTTCAGAAAGACATTGACGCGTGCCGTAGCGGTCTGGCCGGATACATTTCGCACGCCCAGACTGTAGATGCTCTTGGGAAAGTCCGCGGTGGGCCAGAATTGCACTTCGATGCCGCCGTTGGCGCCGCCGCGATGATCGAAAGCCACTCGGCCGCCGCTGGGCGTGGTGTTCAGGCCGGCGACGGGAAACAAAAATTCCCCCTGGGCGCCGGCCTGATTGCCAACGCCGAGGTCGAGGTTTGCGTCCCCCTTCCATCGCAGAACAAAATTGAGCACGCCCGGCAGAACGCCGCGCAGCTGTGTATCGGATGGGACGGTTCCGCCGCGGACGATGCGGATGCCGGTGGTTTGGTCGATGTTCACGATGGCGCCATTGGAAATCAATGTGTTGACCAGCGCCACCTCCGAGCCGGAGCGGGCGCGCGAGATCGACGGATCGGCGACAGAGTCGGCCAGCGCAGTCTGGGCGGCGGTTGGCGAGCCGGCGCGAATGACCGCACGCGAACCATTTTTCGCACCAACCGCGTGGACCTGCTGGCGAAAATCGCGAAACTCGGCCCGGCCGGTGAGGCTGACGGCGGTCGGCTCGAATGGCGGCTGATCGGAGAGGCTGACGGTCGTGCCGCGAACGGCAAGGGTGGATGAGGCGGAGCGGATTGTCGCGTCGTATGAATGGTCGCTGGTCTGCACGTCGAGGCGGGTGCGGCCATATTTCATACCGATATCGGTGAGAAACGCGGGTGGCTCACCTTCGAAACTGGCGCGAACGACCTTGACGACGCCGAGTCGATCGAGGGCGGCGGTTTGGCCTCCGGGAAGCGTCACCACGACGCTCGATCGCGGTCCGGTGCGAAATTCCGCGCCTTCCTGCAGCACCAAGCCTTTGGCGACGCGCTTCCATGCGCCATCTTCGGTCTCACGGTATTGAACGATTCCCTTGAAGTCGGCGACCGTGACGGCCAGCGGTCCCTTCTCGATTCCGGCGGTGGTGGCCGGGCCGGAGTGGGGAGTCGATGAGTTGGTAGCCTGCGCCAGACCGATCGGCGCGGCCGAAAATATCGAAAGAATCAGGCAACAGCGTAAGTTGATCGCGGGCGACATGAGGGCAGGCATGGTACCCGCATGCGTCCGTGAGGCCAGAAAAATATTTTTGACAACGCAGTCAACGCGCGCCGGCGCGCCGATGCGCGATCATTGCGGCTGGGTTGCCGGGGCGGCGTCAAGCTGCGGCGGGATCTGGTCGGCCGGCATGTCGCCGGTGTCTCCGATCTGGAAATCTTCGATGCGTCCGATGATGCCGACGTATTCGGCGCCGGAGAAAGTCTGGTTGGGGCTTCCGGGAGGATACAGGCCAAGATACTGCAGTTCGCGAACGGCATATCGCGGGCTGGATCCGGTAAGGCGCATCATCAGGCCACCTTTGACTTTCAGTAGTTTCGCCAGGGCAACGGCGAGCGTGCCGCGAGAAATCGCCTCGTTGGCCGGCCGATCAAACGTAGCGGAGAGCTGGCCGCGCTCCTTTAGGATGCGTACGCGGTCGTCATAGTTTTGCGCTGGATCGGTGGAGTCGGTGTAAAGCAGCAGGCCATGAAAAGCCTCATCG
>JBBQCK010000004.1:0-17744 GCA_038318605.1 Tepidisphaerales bacterium
CATCTCCTTTTCGCCAGATAAAGCATCGTCGAATCGCGACGATCATTTCATCGAGCGGGAATTATAGCGTAGACCGCCACGACGCAAAGGTATGGCGCGAAAATTAACGCGAGAGGTGGTATAATGATTTCATGCACAAGCAGGATGACACGACGTTCGCCATCGTGGTGCCTCACGAGGGGGGCCTTGCAGTCGTTCTCGACGCGCCCACCATTCAGCGCCTGAAGCTTTCCGCCGGTAGCGCGCTGAAACTCGCGTCCAAGGGCACGTCCGTGACGCTGACCCCGGTGCGTCAGGAGGTCAATGATTCCGAGTTCAATCAGGCTACCGCGCATCTGCACAAAAAATACGGCAAGGCGCTGAAGAAACTGGCAGAGTAATCATGTCGGCCAAATTCCTTAGCCATGCTCAAGTGCTGCAATTGCATGACGACGTGATCAACCGTTATGGCGGCTCGCACGGGTTGCGCGATCAAGGATTGTTGGAGTCCGCGCTGGCGATGCCAGAAGCTGCGTTTGGCGGTCAATTCCTTCACCCCGACATTGCCACCATGGCGGCTGCCTACCTGTTTCACCTGTTTCAAAATCATCCCTTTCTGGATGGAAACAAACGCATCGGCGCTGCGGCGGCGGTCACGTTCCTGTGGGTGAATGGGGTGGAATTGACGCTCAGCAACGATGAACTGTCGAACTGACGCTGGCGGTTGCGTCGGGTCGGATGAACAAGGAACAGGTGACCGAGTCGTTCCGAACAAATTCCAGGCAGCGACCGCGTAAAAACCGTTAAAACCTTCCCTTGCGCCCCACCAGCGTTTTTTCCAACGCGCGCTCCAGCGTGTCGCACACGCGGTTGATCTGCCGGGGCGTCAATTTGCTGAAGAACGGCAGCGCCAACGTCCGGGCGGAAACGTATTCGCAGACAGGAAAATCTCCGGCGTTAAAGCCGAACTGCCTGGCAATGTACGGCTGAAGGTGGATCGGCGGAAAATAGTTGTTGCAGCCGATGCCTTCGGCGCGGAGCAGCTTCATCACCTCGTCGCGATCGCCGGGCTCGAACAGATCGTTGAGCCGCACCACAAAAACGAACCAGCTCATGTGCGTTTCATCGTCCAGCGTCGGCAGGATCAGGTAGCGGTTGGTCATCAGCCGCTCCATGTACGCGTGGGCGACCTGTCTTCGCGACTCGAGAATTTCGTCCAGCCGCTCGACCTGGGCCACGCCAATCGCGGCGTTGATTTCGCTGAGCCGGTAGTTGTAGCCCAGCCGCTGATGCGCCAGCCACGACATGCCCTCGCGGCCCTGGTTGCGCAACGCGCGGCAGGTAGCCGCGAATTTGTCGTCATCCGTGACAAGCATGCCGCCTTCGCCGGTCGTGATTTGTTTGTTCGGATAAAAGCCAAAGACGCTCGCGCGCCCGAACGATCCGATCGGCCGATCATTCAATCGGCCGCCCAGTCCTTCGCATGAGTCTTCAATCAGGCACAGGTCGTGGGCGCGGCAAACGCGCTCGAGCTGGTCGAACCCACCGGGATGGCCGAACACTTCGACCCCGACAACGCCTCGCGTGCGGGGCGTGATCTTTTGTTCGACCTGCCCGATATCGAGGTTCAGCGTTTTCGGATCGATGTCCGCAAAAACGGGTTTCGCCCCCGCATAGAGAATACAGTTGGCGCTGGCGACAAAGCTGAACGGCGTGGTGATGACCTCATCCCCCGGGCCAATGCCCGCCGCCAGCATCGCCAGATGCAGCCCGCTCGTGCCCGAGGAGACCGCCACCGCGTGGCGGCGTTCCGTCAGCGGGCAGAATCGCCGCTCGAATTCTTCGACCTTCGGCCCGATCGACAATGTTGGCGATGAAAGAACTTCAACGACCGCATCGATTTCGTGCCGTGTAATGTCCGGCCGCGAGAGCGGAATGGGTTGGGGCATGAGGCGATTCCAATGATCCGGGCCAATGGGCTCAGACGGGCGGTGCGACTATACTGTTCGCCGCCGGCTTCGTCCGATAATGGATTATCGACCGGCGGCCCGGCCGGGCATGAGCCGTGAACATCCCGCGCCGCAGCACTAGACAATTTCGCCAGCGCATCAGCCCGAAGCCGAGGGAAAATCGCGGCGGCATGTCCCTCCGACCGACGTTTTCGCTCCCATGAGTTCATCTGCATGAGCCAGACAATCCCCAAGCGGGCGACCGAGCATAACGTCCCCGCCGCCGGCCGGCCGGAACGGCGCTATGCCGATTTCCTGCGCGCCTGCCGATTCCTGCATCCGCACCGCCGGCTTGTGGCTTTGTCGGTTGTTTGCGCCCTGTTGGTTGGAATCGCATTCACCAGCAGCCTCGGCACGATGCTGCCGATTTTTTCGGTGCTGCTGTCAGGCGACACTGTTGAACAATATGCCCGCCGCCACATCGTCGAGCGGCGGCTCGATGTTCGGCTCTCGGACGAACCCGGTCCGTTGCGCCTGCTGCGCGTCAATGCCGGTTCGCCGTTATTTGGCCGATTCAATGCCGGTGATGCGATCAACATTGCTGAGAACGCTTCCGCATCGCGCCGGCCGACCGACACCACGGATTTGACGACGCTCAGCGACGATGCAGTCGGCCCGTACAATTTCCGCGCAGGTGGTTCGGGCGATGGTGTCCGAATGATGTTGCCTCCAGTCCGGCCTGACCTGCGAATACTGCGCGGTCTGTCGTCGATGCTCCCGACAAATCCGATCGCGGCCATTGCGTGCGTCCTCGGTGTGATCGCGATACTGACGGTCATCGGAAACGTGTTCCGATTTTTTCAGGAATACCTGTCCGAGAAAGCCGCAATTCTTGCCGTCAATGACCTGCGCCGGAAACTTTACGACCATGTCCTTCACCTGCCGCTGCGTTTTTTCGGATCGCAGGGCACAAGCGATGTGACCAGCCGCCTGACAGGCGATGCGCAGGTGCTGCAGGATGGCTTCAAGAACATCCTCGGCCAATCCATTCAGGAACCGATCCGCGCCGGAATGGCGTTCGGACTGGCGCTGATCCTTTCGTGGAAACTGACACTCTTCATCGTGCTGTTCGCGCCGTTGGCGGTGGTGGTCATACGCAAATTCGGAAAAAAAATGCGCCGGGCAGCCCGAAAGGCTTTGCAGAATTCATCGTCGATGCTCGGGCAGATCGAGGGCACGCTGATCGGCGTTCGCGTGGTGAAGGCGCATTCGGCAGAGCGTTTCGAGCGACGGCGCTATCGCCAGATCATGGCGGATCTCGTGCGCGAGCAGCTGCGCATGGGCCGCATCGACGCGTTTAACCAGCCGGTGATGGAAACGCTGAACCTGCTGGTGATCGTCGCTGTAGTGCTCTTTGCGTCTTATCAGGTGCTCGTCAGCCACACGCTGCAGGCGGGAACATTTCTGCTGGTCATGGCGTGCCTTGTGGGTATCGGGGAGAGTCTGCGTCGGGTCGGCAAGGTCAGTAACGTGCTGGCGCGCAGCAACGCCGCTGCCGGGCGATTGTTTGAAACCCTCGATTCCCCAGTCGAGCGCCCGCGCGACGCGCGCGTCGATCGCTATTTACCGAACCTCGCGCCAATTTCTCGCGACGTGTCATTTGAGGCTATCACGTTTCAATATCCCGGTGCGTCTTCGTCGGCGCTGGATGGCGTGTCGCTTATCGTTCCGCGCGGCCAGAGCGTGGCCGTTGTCGGGCGCAACGGCTCCGGCAAGACGACGCTACTTTCGCTTCTCCCGCGTTTCTTCGATCCGCAGGCCGGCAGGATCGCCATAGACGGCGTCGATGTGCGCTCCGTCACGCTGCGCAGTCTGCGCCGGCAAATCGGCGTCGTGACACAGGATGCGATCATTTTTCCCGGCACCATTGCCGAAAACATCGCCTACGGCCAGCCGCGCGCCAGCCGTCAGGCGATCGAATCCGCCGCCCGCCGCGCCTTTGCCCATGACTTTATTCTGGAGAAGCCCGCCGGCTATGACAGCGCCATTGGCGAACACGGCGCCACGCTTTCCGGCGGCCAGAAGCAGCGCATCGCCATCGCCCGCGCCATCCTGCGCGACACGCCGATTCTGATTCTCGACGAAGCAACCAGCCAGATCGACGCCGAAAGCGAACATCTGATTCAACAGGCAATCGAAGGCCTTATGCGCGATCGCACAACCTTTGTCATTGCGCATCGTTTCAGCACGATCCTCAGCGCCGATGCAATCGTAGTCATGGATAAAGGTCAGATCGTCGGCCAGGGCCGGCACGATGAATTGCTGGCAAATTGTCCTATCTACCGCCAGCTATACGATCGCCAATTGATCGGCGCGGGAGCGTGAAGCAATGGGCCGCGTGAGTCAGGTGAACATTTCCAGCGGCGGCGTGCCCAAGCTGCCCGTGCCGCAGGCCGCATTGACGTCGGCCGGCTTTGTCGGAGACTGGCAGAAGAATCGCAAACACCACGGCGGCCCGGACCGTGCAGCCTGCCTTTTTTCCGAAGAACTGTACGAAATATTGCGCGGCGAAGGCGTGCAGGCGACCGCCGGCGCTTTCGGTGAAAACATCACCACCAGCGGCATCGACCTCCAATCGCTGCGCGTCGGCGATCGCCTGCGCGTGGGCGACGCCGTGATCGAAATATCGATGGTGCGAATTCCCTGCGCCACGCTGAAGGTATGGGACAGGCGATTTCCCGCGTTGATGACGGGCCGGTCGGGCTGGCTGGCACGCGTGCTCGAACCCGGGAACATTTCGGCAGGGGATGAAATTGTCCTGCTTGATCGCGAGTCGCATATCGCGGACGCTGGCGAGGATCGACCACGAAAGGAATGACAATGGCTGATTCGAATTTTGCACTGCGACAGGATGCCCGACGCCGGTGGGTGCTCGAACGCCCGGACAACCCTGCCATAGAGGACGTGCGCATCCGCCGCGCATTTCCATGGACGAATACGCAGCAATTCGTCAGCATCCGCTCCGCTGAAGGAAAAGAGATCCTGCTGATTGAATCGCTCGCGGATTTAAGCCACGACCAGCGAAATGCAATCGAGCGCGCGCTCGTCGATGAAACCTGCATTGCCCGCATCACGCATGTCGATCGCATCGACATGCGGTTCGGCAGTCAGGAATGGTCGGTGCAATCCGATCGAGGCCATCGGGATTTTCGTGTTCAGGAGCGCGAGGATGTGCGATTCCTTCCTGACGGTAGATTCGCCGTGAAAGACGCCGACGGCAATATCTACGAACTGCCCCCGTCCACGGAAATGGACGACCACAGCCGCCGGATGGTTGAGCAGTTGTTGTGAGCGGAATGCGCACAACTGTTTTCCCGTCGCGAAACGACATCGCGGCACTTCCCGATGCTCACGTCATGGGCGCGCATGAAATGGGTTATCACAAACCGGAGTTTCAGGCCGGACGTGGCCTTGTGGTGAGGTGGGAAGCGGTGATGTCTCGGCCATGCGTGACGACCAAACGGTACCGATGGGTGCCAAAGGTCGTGGTACTCCGACACGTGTGCTCTGGAGCGGCCCCCAGCTTCCACTGTGCGGTCTAAAACCGAACTTCTTTCGAACCACGGGTTCATCGACTGCTTGCTGCTGCTTTCACCTGGCACGATCCAAAAGCTCTTTCACCATTGCCCAATATCTTTCCGCCTCCTGGCTCGCCATCAGCAAATGCAATGCGCCATCGGCCCGATGTACCGTTCCGCGAGCAGGGGGAATGAGCGCTGCGATTTCATCGACATCCTCGCGCGCGATCAGCGGATCGGCGCCGGGCGAGAGAATCAAGATTGGCGCTGCGAATTTCATCAGTGTGCGGCTCAACCGAATATTGTCGAACCGCGCCCGCGAGAATCTTTGCGCCAACCAGAGCGCCGCGGTCGCGATCCAGCCGCTCGGCAGGCCAGCAAATCGCAGGTGCTGCCGCGTGGCCGTGCGAAAGTCTGCGATGGGTGAATCAATGATCAGCCCGTCAACGCTCTCAGGCGCCAACGCCGCCGCCCCCGATGCGGCAAGTCCTCCGACGCTCAGCGCGAATACCACAACCGATCGAGCATCACCTGCCCGTGCTGCGCGAAGCTGATTGATCACGTCGATCAGATCGTGGCGCTCGTAAAACCCCGCCGTTGAAATTTGTCCGCCGCTTTCGCCATGCGCCCGCAGATCGATCGCAAGCACATTGCAATTCAACGCATGTAGCCCCGGCGCCCAGGCGATCGATCCGACCTTCGCATCGGCATATCCGTGAACGAGAACAACCGTCTGCGATGAAGGTCCGGCCGACGGCATCCACCACGCCGCCAGCACAATTTCGCCTTCAGGCCCTCGTGGCTGAATTTTGAATCGCATCGTCTCGTATCCAAGCCCGAGATCCTCCGGCGACAGTCGTTGCAGCAGATAAAGCGCCTTTGCGTCGGTCATCCGCGGCGGCCGGATAAGATTCCTCGCCATCCGCCAGATCACGAGGCCGGCGAGCAACGCCGCGCAGCATCCGAGCATCAGAGTCAGCAGGCCAAGTGAATGCAGATTGAACGTCAGCGCGGCAACCGTTGGCATGGGGAGCCGAATCATAGTGCATTGCCCGCTTTGCGGATTTTTTCTGCGATTGCCTCAAGATTACATGAGCCACGTCCGATAATGACTTTTAACAACCGCCCAGCGGTCAGGATGACCCGGGCACGAGTCCATGGAAGGAATTGATATGAAGAATGCGTTGATCGCCTCGGCCGTCGCTTTCGCCGCCGCCGCCATGGCGGGCTGCTCCAGCACAAGCAAGGATGTTCCCGCCGGCAGCGCCGCACTCACCGACGTTACACCAAGCCAGAGCGTGACCCCGGCACCGGCCCCAAGCCCTGTTGCGCCCGTGTTTTACGAGCCGGCGCCGGCCGCCGCGACGCCCTCGCCCGCCTTTGCGAATGGCGCGGCCGCGGGTGGCAAGTATACCGTCAAAAAGGGTGATACCCTCTGGTCCATCGCCAAGACCTCCTATGGCGACGGCAAGCAGTACACCAAGATCGTTTCCGCGAACCCCGGGGTTTCTCCGTCGAGCCTGAAGGTCGGCCAGACGATTATGATTCCCTGAACGGCAAATCCGAGTTGCCGGAGCGAGCCTGGGAAGGAGCGTTCTGACGACAACGATCGCAGCGCGACGCCGACGGCGAATCGTCGCAAAGCAACGCACAGGGGCGGCCTCACAAAGGCCGCCCCTACGCGCGTTTTCCCCCGCCTCTCATCGCAAAAATTATAATCTAGCCCCAACGACTACGCCGGCCGCGGGTCCGCTATAATTGTGCGGTGTGCGTTCAGGAGGCTGCGATGGCGAACATGCGTCAATTGATCCTGCCGATCGCGTGCGTGCTGATTTATTTCATCGTGCATAGCGACGCCCTCGCTGAGCCGGCTACCCAGCCCGCCAGTGCTGGGCAGGGGGTGCTCGTCCTACCATTTGCCCCACTCGGCGATGCGCCGGCATGGATTGGACAGGCCGTGCAGCAGAATCTTCTGACCGAAGTAACGCGGCGCGGCCGGAACGTCGCCATTTCAACCACCCAGCCCGCGGCCGCTGATCTACAGGCGGCGCGCCAAGCCGCCCTCGCTTCCGGAGCTTCCATCGTCGTTTATGGAACCTTTCAGCTCGTTGAACCGGAAATTCGCCTGAATGGTGTGGCTTATGATGTAAATAACGAACGCGCCATTGCCGCACTAAAGGCTACCGGATCGTTGCGGGATCTATTCAATCTCCAGGACATTCTCAGCGGACAACTCGGCCGCGCAATCGCGCCGGCAATTCCAAACGCCGAGCCGGCCATCAATCCGGCCGCCGGCCAAGCCGCAGGAACGCCTGTTGCACCCCCGGCCAATGTGCCAAAAATCGCCCCAAATTCCATTGCTCCTGCTGTGACACTGCAGAAGCCGCTCGCCGAAGCGGAATATCCGTGGGATCGCGATCAGCGTCTAGGCCTGACCGCGCAGCGCCGAACGGACGACTACCTGCAAGGCGAGCCATTCCCTTACGGCTATGGCGGCTATGGCTACTACGGCTATGGCCGATACCTGCCAAGCTATGTTCCCGACCTTTACCCCGCCTATCGCTATGGCGGCTATCGTCCAATCATCATCATCCAGCAGCCTCGCAATGACCCCGATCCAACGCCCGGCCGGCGGTATCAAGGCGGGCCGATCCGCGCCAATCCGCCCGATGCGCCGCATGTGCCGGACCCAACGCGCCGAGAGTCGCCGTATAGTGACGACAGCCGCGATCGTTAGTGCCTTGGGTTTTCCCGAACGGGGTCGGATCAAGTAGTTGGCGTCGGCGCCGCGGCCGGTTCGGCCTGCGGAGTGACGCCGGGAACGTCCGTGTTCATTTCGGTCTGCTCGGCGGCGGTCGGTGCATGATATCCACCTCGCAGAACGAAAAGCCCGCCCGTCAGATTCCAGAAAATCTGCACCAGCCGGATCGACATCGCCAATGCAAATGCCTGGCTGACGTTCGCGCCATATTTGGCCGTCAGCTTCACAGCCACAAACTCCATCACGCCAGCACCCTGTGGCGAGATTGGAATCGAACCCATCAGAACGATCACCGGAACCGCCACGAAATAATATGGATCGCTGATCGGCAGGTTGAACGCGTGGCCGGCAAAAAGGGCGGATAGCGCCACCGCGATATGCACCGGCAGCGTCGCGATCATTGCCCAGAGAATCAACCCCGGGCGTTTGCGATAGATTTCCATCACTTCCATCGCGTTGGCGACCTGCTTCTGCATCGGCAGCCGGAAGATGATCCAGTCAAGCCCGGCAATGCGGCGCAGCAGCGGGGTGTAATAGATTGTCAGGCCGGCTATGACGATCACAAAAATGGACACGCTGACAATCGCCACTTTCAGGCAGATTCGCGCCACGTCGTTGGTATGTCCAGCGCCGGAGTGCGTGACGCGAAACCACTCATAAAACGCCATGACGCCACCCAGCAGCACCAGCGCCAACAGGCCGAGTATGCGATCGACAAAAACGCTCATCACCGCGCGAGTACGGTGAACCGTCTGGCGGCTGGCATAGTAGGCCTTTAACACGTCGCCGCCCGTCGAACCGGGCATGAAGGTGTTGTAAAACGCGCCGACCATGTTGAGCACGAACGTGCGCGCGAGTGTGAGATGAATATCCAGCGCATTCAGCAGCGCATGCCACCGCCAGCTTGTGATGATGTAGGTGATCGGAAAAATCGCCAGCGCAAGCCAGAGCCAGCTTGTGCGCGCTTCGTTGATCAGCGTCAGCAGGCCCGTTTGAACCGTTGGGCGGGCGACCTGCAAGTGATAGTCGGAGATGCCGGTGTCAATGCCGTGGGCCGGATCGTACCAGAACGCGATCTCGCCCTTGCCGGTTTTTTCGTCGGCGATGACAAAGGCGTGTGCATTTCCAAGGTCGCGGCGAAGCTGCAGCGCGAGGAGTTTTCGTTCGCCGACGAGCGCGCGATGGCCGTTTTCCGTGTGAAACAGCAGCACCTTTTTGACATCCGCTTCGGTGAAAAGGTCGGCGCGCGGAAGTTTGATCGTCTGGCCGGTTTTGGGATCGATGATGGAAGCGAAATCAAAGTCGGTGGGGTCAGCGGTCTTGGCCGCGAGCCGCCGCGCTTCGAGGCGCGTCTTGTCCGGGCTCAGAACATAGACCGTGTCGTGGAGCGTAATGTTGCTGAGCACGAACCAGATGCCCGCGATGGCAATGCCCCAGCGAATCGTGAACAGCGACCACTTCTTGACCTTGGACTTCATGGGAATAGGCATTCTGCGACGCGGGGACGAGCCGGGCAACTTTCCCCGGCTACAGTCCATTGTTATCGGCCCGCGGCGTAGGGGGACTCAAGGTGTAGTTGTGCAAGGTCAGCCGAAACGAATCAGCCGCCGTGCGTTTTCGCTGTAAACCTTCCGTAACACTTCATCCGGCAAACCCAGGCCATGGATCATCCATCGCCCCTGCGGCGGGCGATCGCCGATCCAGTACGCAAAATTTTCGTCCTGTGTCTCAAGAAACCGGTAATACAGCCGGTATACACGCACATTGGGTGGAGAATCAACGCCGAACAGAATCCGCCCGGCGTGTCGCTCAAATAAGGCTCGCGCGGAATAGGGCGCCCGGCCAAGCTCGCCAAGACGGGCGCTGATGTCGATGTGGAAATTCGGGCACCGATCCAACAGGCCGCTCACCCAAGCGAGGTTTTCCGCATAACAACCGACGTGCGCCCCGATGAATTGCGTGTGCGGATGCCGGCAAACCAGGCCCGCGAATTGATCAATCAACTGCTCGAATGACGGAAAGCCCGGTGTGTTGAAACACCATTCGGGATGCGCGTGCATCTCCTCCCATCGCTCGTTTGTCGCATCCAGTGGCCGAAAAAAGGCCACGGGATCGGCGATGTGAATCAAGACCGGCAGCTTCAACTCGCCTGCGGCTTCCCACAGATCAGCCAGCCGCGCGTCGTCGGGGGCTATCAGGTTTCCCGCCGGGTCACGCACGGATAATCCAAGCGGCTTCCAAACCTTCAGCCCGCGCGCCCCCGCGGCCGCCGCCTCGCGCAGATTCCGGTACAGCTTTTCGCCGAAGCCAGCCTGTGAAAATTGCGAATAGTCGAGCCCCGCAAAAACCGCAAATCGATCCGGGTGCGGCATCTGATATCGATCGATCTCGCGCTTTAGTTTATCGCCCCACTGTCCATCCAGATCGATGACCGCGCGCACGCCCGCCTCGTCCATCACATCCAGAAGCTGACTGATTGGCCGCCGCGGCCACGACCCCGAAAACGACAACCCCGGCATCAATTCGCCCAGATGATTGTGCGCATCGACGACCTCAAACCGCGGCCGATCAATCGCGGTGCATTGCACGACCGCCTCCGGGCGGGGCCGGAAATCACGAAGTAACAAATCGCTTTCCATCGGGCTATGCCATCCCCAGTTGCCCCGATGCGTGATAGGCCGCAATGCCCGACGCCAGATCAAACGCCGGCCGGTATTTTATCGCTGCACTGGCGGCGGTGAGATCGCACTGTGTCCAGTCCTGCGTAAAGGCATAGGGGTTGTCGAAATATTCCGGCGGCAGGTTTGTCCCCAGAGCTTTGTTCAGTTGAGCGACGACATCATTGAACGACCAGCTTGCCCCCGCGCCGGCGTTGAAATTGCCCGGCCGGCGGGCCTCAAGCGCAAGAAGATTGGCCTGCACGACATCGTCAATATAAACAAAGTCGCGGCGCTGCTCGCCGGCACGAAAAATCCGCGGCCGCCGGCCGGCACGCATCTGAATCGCAAGCTGATGTATCATCGACGACAGCTTTCCCTTGTGGGCTTCGCCGGGGCCGTAAACATTGCTGTAGCGCAATCCGATGATCGGCCTGGCCAGTTTCGTGATATAGCGATTCGCCAGCCGTTCCATGCAGAGCTTGCTGAACGCATAGACGTTCAGGGGATCAGGGGTCTGCGTTTCAACCATCGGCGCTGGATTGCGCCCGTAAATACTGCACGAACTCGCCCAGACGACCTGCGCCTTGGTTTCCACTGCCCAGTCCAGCAAAAGGCGAAATGTTTCAACATTATTCAGCAACATCAACCGATCGTCGGCCGCCACCGCGCCATCGGCCGCGATGACACCAGTGATAGACGCCTGATGAAAAATCGCGTCGAACGGCCCGAGCGCACGCATCGAATCAATGTCGTGGTGATCGCGCAGCGTCAGCACATCGCCGGAAAAATCGACGAGGTTTTTCCAACCCGCGCTCAGAAACGAATCGGCCGCGACAACATCATGCCCATCGCGGGCAAGCTGTCTGGCGACATTCGATCCAATAAACCCGGCTGCGCCGGTCACAAGGGCTTTCATAATCTTCTGTCGGTATAAGTCGCCGGTTGCCGGTGGCAAGTTGCAAGTAAACGTTTCAAGTCGCAGTTTGCGTGCCCAAGTCTACACCTCTTCACGTTTGACGGTCCGCGTCTGCCTTCTTCGCCCGCATGCGCCCGGCCAAGTCGCGGATCATGGGTTGCAACGCCTTTCGGCCAATGCGTTCAATCGCTTTCTCGACCCCGAACCACTTTCGCTCGCGCAGCTTTTCTTCCAGCCAGTGTTCCTCCAGCCGTTCAACGCGCATCGCGAACACTTTCACGACGCATTCGCCGCCGAACTTTTCATAAGTGAACAATCCCAGCGGCCGGTCTTCGATTTTCCCCGCCGCACCGGCCTCCTCCATCGCCTCGATGGCCACCGTCTGCTCATGCGTGTTCCCCGGATCGACCACACCCTTGGGGATACCCCATTTGGCGCCGTCGCGGCGACGCAGGAGCAACACCTCCAGCGCGCCGCCCGCCTTGCGACGGTAGGGGATTGCGGCGGCCTGCGCAATGAGGTGTTTCTTTGCCATGCCAGCCGCCTCTCCACACGCTCGATCGCGTTAGTCGCCCCATGCCGCATCGACGGCCGGTGCGCTATTTGGCTTCGCGGGGGCGGTTGCCGGCGCGGGATCCAGAATCTCGATCTGGCTCGGCCGCGTGAGGATGATCTGCGGGCGATCCTTCCACGCCTCGAATTTTCCGCCATACGCGGTGATTTTCCCCGTCAATCGCACATGGGCCCCTGCCAGCGTGACCGCGGCATCCTTCGGAAACGCGGCATCGAACGCATCGCGACTTTTCGCAAAGATCACCGCCATTAGTTTGGAATCCGCCGAATTGACAAATTCCATGTTCATCACCGCGCCGGTTTTGCTCCATGCGGCATGGGCAATCGTGCCATCGACAGTGGCAAGCTTTCCAGAGTCGATCGCGGCCTTCAGGCCTGGCACATCGTTCGCCTCCAACGCCGCGGGCCGGCTCGTGGGCTCATCGGCGCGCAGCGACCACATTCCCAGAGCCAGCACGGCAAAACCCACAAACACCAGTCGTTGTAATCGCATCGATCGTCCTCGCAATCACACTCTATTTAACGCCGCCGCGCCCGCGGAGCAATCCGCGGCCCGGCCGCATCATCGACCATATAGTATTCGATGGGTGCTCGGTTCGGTCATCTGCTACAATCTCCGATCATGGCCCGCCGTGCCGCTCGTTTGTCGTTGGGTATCGTCGCCATTGCCGGGGTGATTGCGCTGGAAGGCTGTGGCGCCGAATCAGACGAAGCGCAAAAGCACCCGGCCACATTGCCGACCACGATCGCGGTCCCCGGTGTCTCGCCCGTGCAGGTACAGATGGTGATTTACCGCATCACACTTCCCTTCGGATCGACCGCCCGCAGTGATGAGTTCTGGAAGCGACTCGACGAACGATGCGTCGATGCCGTGACACAGGAATTGCTGTACAAAAACGGGCTGCGCGCCGGCATCGGCGCCTCCGGCGACTGGGCGTATTTCAAGGACATTCTCGACCGCCAACCGGTCCAAAGCGTCAAAGGGGGCTACCAGAGCTTCGAGCCGATTTCCGATGACCTGGATGTTCGCCCCATGACCGACGAGCAGACGATCGCCTATCTCAACCGTCGGCAGAACCTGGAAATCCGCAGCTACGACCGCTCGCAGAATTTTCTGACGATGGATTTCCAACTCGCCCCGCGCACGCTCGACAAGGTGCGCCTCTCCATTACGCCAATGGTGCGGGCACAGCGCAAACGATTCGTCTGGACCGAAGATCAGGATCGCCGCTCGCTCGATTACGTCGCCCCCGAACGCTTTTACGATCTGAACATGACCGTTGACATCCCCACCGGCGGCTTCTTCGTCCTTGCGCCGTCGGCCGAGGCGTCGTTTCCTACCAGCGTCGGCGGCCGATTTCTCCTGACGGATGCGCCGACCTTTCCGCAGGAACAGGTGTACGTCTTTGTGCCGACGCTGTTCCATGTCGATTTTACCGGCAAGGTCCTCAGCCCCACGCCAATCACCGGCCCAAACTTGCCCAACGCGCCCGCCGCGCCGGTCGGCGGCGATGACGCCCCGCGTCGGTAGACCACCCGTCCGCCTTTTTCATAGCGTGGGCTTCGCCGGAAAACTCAAGCGGAACGTCGAGCCTTCGCCGACGGTGCTGGTGACGTCGATCGATCCACCATGCGACTGCGCGATGTGTTTGACGATCGATAGTCCCAGACCCGTCCCGCCCATCTCCCGCGATCGCGAGCGATCAACGCGATAAAAGCGCTCGAAGATGCGCGGCAGATCCTCCTCCGGAATGCCCAGCCCATTGTCGCTTACTTCGACGATCACCTGATCGTCCTCGAAGCGCGCGGACGCGGAGACTCGCCCGCCTTCGGGCGTATATTTGATCGCATTATCGATCAGATTGTTGATGGCTCGATCGAGATAGTCGGTATTGCCAACCACATGCGGCAGATGAGCCGGCGCCTGCACAACCAGCGTCTGTTGGCGGGCCTGCGCCGCCGGCGTCAGCAGTTCGACCGCCCGGCGTAACGTCTGCCCCAGATCGACGCTGCTGCGCCGTGGAACATCCGGCTGGCTTTCGAGCTTGGAAATTTCCAGCAGGTCGTTGACCAGGTTGGTGAGCTGGTTTGTATGCCGTTCAATCGTGCCAAGGTATCTGGCCGCGCGCTCCGGGTCTGCCAGCGCGCCATCCTGTAATGTCTCGACGAACCCCTTGATGACCGTCAACGGCGTGCGCAATTCGTGGCTGACATTCGCGACAAACTCCTTTCGCAACTCCTGATACCGCACCGATTGTGTCGTGTCGTGCGTAACGACGATCAGCCCTTCGGCCGGACCGCTTGACGGAAAAGTGGTGATTGTCACCTCAAGGTGTCTTGCCTGAACCGGGCCGACCTGAAACTGCCTGCGCTCAGCCGCCCGCTGTGCTTCGGCGGCGCTTTTGAGAATTTTGTCGTTGAGTACAACTTCGTATAACCACTTGCCAATCGCTGCGGAGGGTTCAAATCCAAGCAGCGTCCCGGCCGCCTCATTCACCAAAAGAATGCGCTGTTCATTGTCCGTGGCGATCACGCCCTCGCTCATACTGGCAAGGATCGTCAGCAGTTCGGCGCGATCCTTGTTGATCTGCGCGATCATGCCGCTGAGGCTTCTGGCCATTTTGTTCAGCGCGGTCGAAAGCGTCCCAACCTCTCCCCAGTCTTCGGTCAGCCCGGACGGTTGAAACTGCACCTTGCTCAAGTCCGCCTTTGAAAGATCGTCCGCGAAGCGCGTCAGCTCGACCATCGGCCGGGTGCTGCGCCTGGCGACGAAGAATGCGATCAGACCTGAGCCGGCGATGGCGGCCCCGCCCGACGCGATCAGTCCCCAGTAAAGCACGCGCAGACTCTCGTTCAAATCCCCCAGCGGCACTGCCAGGCGCACATAGCAGGTTTGACCGCGAATAATTGCGCGATGGGCAACGTAGAGCAGATCAACATTCAACGTCGCGCTGCGACGAACGGCCGCCCCATCGCCGTGGTCGCGGGCTTCGACGATTTCGGGGCGCTGGTCGTGCAGTTCCATGCCGGCCGGATCGGCTTCATTGTCCGCCAGCACCTTTCCATCCGCGCGGATGATCGTGACGCGGCATTTCAACGTCTCGCCAAGCTGGCCGGCGCGCTTCTGAAGGTTGGCGCTCGCGGCAGCCTCGAGCGGCGCTGCATCCACGGCCATGGCTTCTCTCGTCGCCGGCTCGGCGAGCAGCGGGGCGATCGTCTCGCTGATAAGGCGGGCGTCGTCGCGCAATCCCTGGCGTCGCGATTCGAGATACGATTCGCGCAGCCGCCGCGCTCCCAATATGCCGACGGCCGCCGTCGCGCCGACAATCAGCATGAGATACGGCAGGAAAAGTCGTCTGAACAGTACGCTGGAGAACACCGTGCTCCGAGCATAAATGGCGGCTGTGAAATCACCAGCCTGGCTGAAGCCGGCCGATTCGTCCGGGCGGGCGGCGATTCACGAAAGTCGCTTTGAAGTAATCTGCGGCAACGGGCCTCGATGGCGAGATGATCGCGCTCGGCGAGGCTGGTAAAAGATCAGTCCTGGGCGCCCGACTCGGCCATCACCCGCGCCGAGGAGCCGTCGCGGAACTTGTAGCCGAATCCGCGAATGGTTTCGATCTCATCGCCGCCGGCCTCGAGCTTGCGGCGGATCGCGGTGATGTGAACGTCGATCGTCCGATCAAACACCGCCGTGTCACGCCCGAGCGCGGCGTCGATGATGTCGTTCCGCGACAATACCCGCCCCGGCCGGCTGGCCAGAAACTCCAGAATGCGAAACTCCGTCGCCGTAAGTTGCACCGGCTTGCCCTTGAAATGCACCTCGTGGCGATTGATGTCGATGAGCAGAGCTCCCTGCCGCACAATATCCGGCGTTTCCTCCGCCATCGCCGAGCGCCGCAGAATCGCCTTCACCCGCGCCACCAACTCGCGCGGGCTGAACGGCTTGATCATGTAGTCATCCGCCCCCATCTCCAATCCGACGATCTTGTCCGCCTCCGTCGCCCGTGCGGTGAGCATCAAAATCGGCGTGCGCGACAGCCGGGCGTCGCCGCGCAGTTTGCGGCAGACCTCAAGTCCGTCCATTCCCGGCATCATCAGATCAAGCACGATCAGGTCGCACTTGTGGCGGGTGATCACCTCGATGCCCGATTGGCCGTCCGTTGCGGCTATAACGTCGTACCCCTCTTTTTCCAGATTGACGCGCACCAGCTCGACCAAATCGCGTTCATCGTCAATGACCAGAATTGTGCCCTTCATCATGGCGGGAAGTATACGCGGTCGAATTTGAAAGCCGCGCGATCGAATCGTTAAGATTTAATGAATCGCATCGAATGGGCAAAAACGCCCAATTCGGGGGATTTCTTCCGCCGAATGCTTCGCCAGCGGGCGATGCCCCGCCGAATTTACCGCCTGACGACCGCCGGACCGGTCGCGCCCAGACGCCCGCTTTTATTGTTTTTTCGCCCAGACGGGCGGGGGCTCGATCGAATCCTTTGGCCGATTGCCCGCGTCGGCGAAGGTGCTTTCGGACAATCGGCTGACGATGCGCACGCTCATATCGTGGTCACATTGAATCTGGCAACTCAGCCGCAGCCCGGCCGTCGCATCCAGCCCGCGCAGCGCCAGCACCTCGCGCTCCGCCTCAGTCATCATGGCCGGTTCTCCCGCGACAAACTGCACCCTGCAGGTTGTACACTTGGCCACCCCGCCGCATTTGTGAAGCTGATCGACAGCCCCTTCATCCTTCAAAGCCAGCACCAGCCGCTTTCCTTCAGGCACTTCGATCGTTGCAGATCCTTCGACAGTAAGTTTGGGCATGGGAGTTGGGGTAGAGGGCAGGGGCAATCGGCAGTCGGCAGAGCAGTTCTCTGAAATTTGAACGCTGATGTTATCATGCGGACGATCCATCGCCAGGCAAGAGACTGGAAACTGGAAACTGGAAATAGCCGTCGGCATTCACTTGCAACTTGCAACCGGCAACATCCCCATGCACTTCATCGATCTCTCCCAACCCGTCCACGACGCCTCGCCGAATTGCCCGGCCCATCCGCCGGTGCGATCGGAGATCATCGCCGACCATGATGGCTCAGATTGCGCCGACACCTGGCGGATGGAGTTGCTCACGCTGGCGACCCACACCGGCAGCCACATCGATTCGCCGCTGCACAAGTTGTGGCAGGGTAAATCGATCGATCAGTTTCCGCTCGAAGCATTCTGCGGGCCGTTTCAGATTGCCGATCTGCGCGACTCCGCCCCAAATCAGCCGCTGACGGCGGAATTGCTCTCCGGCCGGCTGAGCGATTCGCTCGCGGGCAAAATCATCCT
>JBBQCK010000005.1:0-16934 GCA_038318605.1 Tepidisphaerales bacterium
GATTGTCTGGCAACGTGCGGTTGGTGCGACGACGTGCATGTCCTCGACAGCGGCTCCGACGACAACACACGCGAGCTAGGCGGGCAGCTCGGGGCGATGGTTCATGTTCATCCGTTCGAATCGTTCGGTGCACAGCGCAACTGGGCAATTGACAATATTCCCCTGCGGCACGACTGGGTTTTTCACCTCGACGCCGACGAACGCTTCACTCCGGAGCTGGTCGATGAGCTGCGCCGCAGTATCAGCGACAAAACGCCGGAGGCCGGATTTCATGTCCCAGCCAAGCTGATATTCATGGATCGATGGCTGCGGCGCTCGGGCGGCTATCCGACCTACCAGATGCGCCTTTTCCATCGCCAAAGGATGCGATTCACCGATTATGGGCATGGCCAGCGAGAAATGACCGATGGCATGGTCGGCCGGCTCGATCAGCCCTATCTCCACTACAATTTTTCCAAGGGGATCGAGGACTGGATCGAAAAACACAATCGCTACAGCACGCTGGAGGCGAGCCAGATTCTCGCGACGGTCGCGGAGCGTCTGCATCCCATGGACCTGGCATCATCGGATCCGGTTCGACGCCGTCGGGCATTGAAGCGACTCTGGTACCGCACCCCCTGCCGGCCTTTACTTCGATTTTTGGCGATGATGGTGCGGGGCGGGGCGCTCGAAGGCGGCGCGGGGCGATGCTATGCGTCGCTCATGGCACTCTATGAGAGAATGATCAATCTGAAAATAAAAGTTATTCTTGCCTCGCGGCAGACATCGGCGCATACTCCGCCCCGCAAAGATTAGGCGCTCGCGGAGCGGGCGTTCTTTGCATTATGTCGTTCGCGAGGTGAATGGATGCGCCTGCGAAACTGGTTGGTTCGATGGGGTTGGCTTGCGCTTCCGGCGGTGCTGCTGGGGGCGGGGGCTGTTGTCTCTATTTATGCGCCGGCTCATGCTCGGGCGTCGGGGGCTTTTCCGCAGGACATTTACGTCTGGCAGCGAAACTGGGACGGCCGCGTCGGACGGGCGATTGAAACCCACGGTCCGGAATTTTCTACCCTAGTTGCGCTCGGCGCGGAGATGACGTTTGAGGGCACTGCGCCGCGCGTAACGATGGTCAAAGTTGGATGGGAAAACCTCGCCTCCCTGACGAACCATGCGCGTGTCGGGCTGGCGATTCGGATCGGTACATATCGTGGGGATTTTTCTGCATCTCAACCAGCGAGCGCATTGCTGGAATCCATTGCCCGCCTGCTTCTCCAATACGCGCACACTCATGATGTGGCAATCGCGGAACTGCAGCTCGATTTTGATTGTCCGGAGTCGCGGCTCAGCGAATACACCAAATGGGTGCGGCAGATCAAGGCCGCCTGCAATTCGACGGCCGTAGTGATTACTGCGCTGCCATCGTGGTTGAAACACGCGGAATTTGCAGAGTTGGCGCGCTCGGCCGATGGATTCGTGCTGCAGGTACACTCCGTCGATCGGCCGGGAATTGCGAGCGAGCAATGGACGCTGTGCGACCCGATCGCCGCGCGGGTCGCCGTCGAGCGCGCGGGACGACTGGGCGTGCCCTTCCGCGTTGCGCTGCCAACCTACGGTTACACCCTTGCGTATGACATAAACGATCAGTTTCTCGGACTGAGCGCCGAAGGGCCTGCGAAGATTTGGCCGGCAGGTACGCAGTTCCGTGAAATTCGGGCAGACGCGGCACAGATGGCAAAGCTGGTGCGCGGCTGGGTGGCGGATCGCCCGGCATCGCTTGCAGGTGTTATCTGGTATCGCATGCCCGTCGAAGAGGATCACCTCAACTGGCGCTTTGAAACGCTTGCAGCCGCCATGAACGGCGCCGCGCCGATCGCCAGTTTGCGCGCCGAAGTACATCGCAATACGCCGGGGCTTGCGGAGGTCGATCTGGTCAACGACGGCGACGCGGATTTTGTCGATCCAGTGGAAGTGGTGACAGAGTGGGATGGCCTCGCCCCACGTGCGTCAGACGCCGTTGGAGGCTTTGAGCGAACCAGCGCTGGCGATGGCCGGATGATACTCCGCGCCCCCGCTTCGGCGGCCCCGGGACCCGGCCAGCACAAGCTCGTCGCATGGATGCGATTTGAATCCGACAAGGAGGTTCGTGCCGATGTCGTTGCAAAATGAGACTAAGGGCAGGCGCCGGAGCTCGATCGTGTTCGGGGCTCAAGCGCGATTTGCGGGTTGGCTGATGTTGACGGTCTCGTCGGCAGTGTTGTCGAGCCTACTGCTCTGGCGAACGCATGCTGCGCAGTCGTGCTATCACATCGAAGGCGAAGGGGTGTTTGACGAGCCACGGCTGGATCGGCGCGGCACCATCACCAATATGCCCACCGCGTCTCTGTGCGCAGAACTGGATCGGATACGATTGGACGGCGGTGAAATTTTCCCCGGCAGGTCGGCGGATGACGGATCGGCGGATCGCACCATTCAATCCGACGTGGCCGAGTGCCGTGAAGCGCTGATACAACAGGGGTTTGATGCCGCGAATGCCAACGTGATCGCTTCCGGATATCGAAAGGCGCGGCTGGCGTTGAACGAATTTGCGACGCGGCAGACCGCCAATGCACCCGGATTAGGGCCGGCCTTTCCTGCGGTTGACGTTCCAGAGCATTTGCCGGCCGAGTTTGCGCTATACCTGCGCGGCGTAATTGCCTGGCGATGGGGCGATCTGGCGGCCGCACGCGGTTACTGGCAGGCGTTGCTCGATCTGCCGCCGTGGAAGCGGCAACATCGCTCAACATGGGCGGCCTATATGCTCGCGGAGATTCGACATGGCGGCGACCACCCCGCCGATCGCGCGCGGCGTTATCAACTCGTACGCACACTTGCCCGCGAGGGCTTTGCCGACTCAACCGCGCTGGCGTGCGCCAGCCTCGGCCAGGAGGCGCGAATCTGGCTCGATCATGGCGATCCCGCCCGTGCGACTCGGCTTTACATTCAGCAGTATGCCAGTGGCGACGTAAGCGCGGCATGGTCCATCAGAACGTCAGTAGACGCACTTGTGCGCGAGCTGCCGGACGTCGTCGCAACAGCGGCAAAGGACGAGCGGGTTGCGGCGGCTGTTACGGGCGTGTTGCTGGCACGCGGCAAGCCATATGGTGATGCCATGGATCGAGGGGCTTCGAGCGTCTGGCTTGAGGCATTGGAAAAAAACGCGGTCAACGTCGCCGGCGCCGATCGCGTTGCCTGGGCTGCATATCTTGATGGACAAATCGAAGTCGCAGTGCGGTGGGTCGGCCGCAGCGATCCTGAGTCTCCGATATCACTATGGCTGCGGGCCAAGTTTGCGCAGCGCCAGGGCCAGTACACCAAAGCGGGCGAACTGCTCGCGCGAGCTGTGCCAGCTTTTTCGCTCGATCCCGATTGGGGCCGATCAACGAGCGCAACAGATAGGTCCGCCGCTGAGGACTACCGGAAATCCGTTGCTGCTGAAGCCGGCGAACTGAAACTGTCCAGGCTGGACTACATAGAATCCCTGCGGCTTTTTATCGATGCTGCCGACCCGATCAGCGCGTCCTATGTCGCAGAGCGCGTATTGACGGTTGACGAACTGAAAGCGTTTGTGGATGCAGATTGCCAACCGCGGAACGATGCCGCGATGAATCAGCGGATGCGGCGCCTGCTTGGTCGCAGACTGGTGCGCGTGGGCCGGGCGACGGAAGGGGTGGCATATCTGGATGGTGCGCCGCGCGGCGCCTTGGAAGCATATCTCGCATCGCTGACTGCAGGAATCGACGTGGCTGCAACGCCCGGGAAGCGCGCCGACGCGCTATTCAAGGCCGCGATGATTGCCCGGAAATTCGGGCTTGAGATCATGGGAACGGAACTTGCACCGGACTGGGCGATGCTGGGCGGCAACTATGAAAATACGGACATCGCGATGACGACCGTCGAAAAGCCGCAGGCCGTGCGCGCCACGCGCGACGAATGCGAGCGAGTCATCGAAAGCGCAGCGCCGATCCCCAATCGCTGGCATTACCGCTATTTCGCGGCCGATCTTGCGTGGTCGGCGTCGCAGCTCATGCCCGATGATGACGAGCGCACCGCCGAAATGCTCTGTGTCGCGGGCTCATGGCTGAAAGATCGCGATCCGCACGCCGCCGATCGCTTTTACAAATCACTTGTACGACGGTGCGGCCACACGCAACTTGGCGCGTTGGCGGACACCAAGCATTGGTTTCCAAAGATGGAGGCTCAACAGGCATCAATCCGCGAATAGTCTCGCCGTCGCTGCGGCGATGGAATGAAACTTATAGCCCGTAACGAAATTTGCCCCCTGTCGTGAAAGGCGCTTGCCATTGCGTTCTGCCGCCGGCGCAACAATAATGCCGCGCAACAATCAGTCGAACGTGAAACGACTGCGAGGCGCATCGCAAAATGATCACGGAGCATTCACGGATGAATGAGCGCGACGACAATAATTTGTGCGACGATTTGCCACATAGAAGTTCACTTCTCCCTCGGCAGCAAATCGCGCATGATTCGCGGCCGGATTCAAGGCTGTTGGGTCTGCGGTCCGATGCTATCGCTTTCGATTTCGGCCAGTAACGCGTTGGCAAACATGCCGGAAACCCACACCAAAGATCTTGAACAGGCTGCACCGCAAACCAGCGGGCGCCGATTCGTTTTTCCGCGCTGGGCAAATTACCTGCTGCCGCTTCTCGTGCTGGGCGCACTGGGCGGCGCGCTTTATACCCCGGTGCTGGTGGGCCTTGGCGCTTCACCCCTGACCACCGATGTAGGATACCAGCCGCACCAGCCCGTTCCGTACAGCCACGCGCTTCATGCGGGCCAACTGAAATTTGACTGCCGCTCATGCCACGCAACGGTTGAGTCGGCAGCGTTTGCTGCAATCCCACCGACGCAGACCTGCATGAACTGCCACACCGGTATTAAGCCTGACTCACCCGCGCTTAAGCCCGTGCGAGAAAGCTGGACAACCGGCAAGCCCATTCAGTGGGTGCGCGTTCACGACCTTCCCGATTACGCCTACTTCAATCACAGTGCGCATGTGAACAAGGGAGTAGGCTGCGTAAGTTGCCACGGCCGAATCGACAAGATGGAAATTGTCTCTCAGGAAAAGCCGCTGAGCATGGGCTGGTGCCTCGATTGCCACCGGGCACCGGAGAAATACCTTCGCCCGCTCGATCAAGTGACGAACATGGCTTGGGAACCGCCCAACGGCGACCAGCTTGCGATCGGCAGCGAATTGAAGAACAAATATCACATTCAGGACACCGCTTATATGACCTCCTGCTCGACCTGCCATCGCTGACGGCGGGACCGATTGCGTGCGAATGTGTTCGGTGTGTGATGACGAATGTTTAAGGTTGATTTTCCGGGAATTTAAGTGAACGACCACTTGGTACAACAGCAGCCAGCCGCGATACAGAATGCCGCCAGCGCCGAAGCGCAGCGACTTGTCGATTCGGCCGTTGGGCACCATGTGACCGGACCGGAATACTGGCGCAGCATCGAGCACTATTCGCAGTCGTCCGAAGTTCAAAAACTGATTGACGAAGAGTTCGCCGGCTACGATCCAAAGTCTTTACTGACGACATCGCGCCGACGTTTCATGCAGTTCATGGGCGCTTCGTTCGCGCTGGCGGGCCTGACGCTGACCGGTTGTCGGCGCTGGCCGCGCGAGACGCTCGCGCCGTTCTCCGGCGCTCCGAAGGACCGCACACCCGGTGTTCCGGAATCGTTCGCCACCGTTTTCGAAATGGGCGGCGTGGGTGTCGGCGTTCTCGCCGAGGCATTTGATGGTCGGCCGATCAAGATCGAAGGCAACCCCGAACATGCCGATTCGCTCGGCGCGGCCGGTGCTTTCGAACAGGCCAGCATTCTCGAACTATACGACCCGGATCGCAGCAAGGTCGTCATCGATCAAACTTCCGGGAAAGCGGCTGTCAGCACCCGGGAGCAATTCGTTGATACGCTGGTGGCCAATATTAAGGCCGGAAATATTGCCGTCCTGAGTGAGTCCCTGGGCGGCCCGACGGCCGACGCCTTGCGCGCGCAAGCAGTCGCCGCAGGTGTCAAGTGGTACGAATACGAGCCGGTCAGCCGCGACAACGAATCGGCCGGCCTGGCTCTGGCACTCGGCAAGCGGTATCGCCCGGTATTAAACCTGGAAGCGGCGGATGTTGCGGTGTTTCTCGACTGCGACCCGCTGATGCGCCATCCCGCGCGCCTTCGTTATGCGCGCCAGTGGTCGGCGCGGCGCCGAACCGCCGACGCCGAAGGCGTGATGAGCCGCGTCTATGTCGCGGAGACAACCTATACCAACACTGGCGCTGTCGCAGATGTGCGGATCCCTGTCCGCCCGGCCCGTATCGCCGCACTGGCCCATGCAATCGGCAAGGCCCTCGGTTCGAAGGCTGCCATCGACATGGCGCTGGCCGACGAGGCGGAGAAAAATTTCGTCGCGCAGGTTGTTGCCGATTTGCAGTCGGCGCAGGGCAAGGCGGTAGTCGCGGCCGGACTGCAACAGCCGCCAGAGGTACACGCGCTGGTTGCGTCGATCAACGAGCAGCTCAAAGCGCCAGGTTCAACGCTGTCGTATCTGCCGGTCTCCGAACACGAAGCCGGTCGGCCGACGCATCTTGAATCAATCAAGTCTCTCGCTGCGGACATCAAGAGTGGCGCGGTGAAATCGCTCATCATCATCGGCGGCAATCCCGCCTTTGACGCTCCGGCCGATCTGGATCTTGCAAAGGCAATCGCATCGGTCCCGTATTCGGCCCGGCTCGGGCTGTATTACGACGAGACTTCAAAAGTCTGCAAGTGGCATGCGCCACGAGCCCACTATCTTGAGGCGTGGGGCGATTCGCGCGGATGGGACGGTTCAATCTCGCTAGCACAGCCAATTATTGAACCGTTGTACAACGGCTGGTCGGCCATTGAGTTAATGGCGCTGCTGGGCGGAGCGTCTGGCGTCAGCGGTTACGACCTCGTGCGTAAAACCGCTCAATCCTATATCGACAAGCTTCAATTCGAGCGTGTCTGGAAAAGATCGTTGCACGACGGCGTCGTCGCCAAGTCGGCACGGGATGCACAGCAGGTGCGCGTCGGGCCAATGAAATTGACCCAGCCGGCCGCGGCCCCGGCCGAGTTTGACATCACTTTTCTTTCGGATGCCTCAATGTACGACGGCCGGCATGCCAACAGTGGCTGGCTTCAGGAATTGCCCGATCCGATCACCAAGATGACGTGGGACAATCCCGCGCTCATCAGCAAGTCCGACGCCGACCGCGCCGGCATCAAAACGGGCGATATCATCAACATCAAGGTGGCCGGACGCTCGCTCGATATCGCCGCCTACATCGCGCCTGGACAGGCAAAGGGTGCCGTAACACTGTTGCTCGGTTACGGGCGAACGGCATCCGGGCACATCGGCACTGATACCGGTTTCAACACATATTCGCTGCGAACCGCGGCCGGCATGGATGCGACCACGGGCACGATTTCCGTCACTGGCCGCGATTATCTGCTCGCGATGACGCAGGATCATTTCCTGCTCGATGAAATTGGCTTCGACGCAAGAGAGCAGCGCGCCGGCTCAAAGGGGCACAGCGGCCGGATCGTCCGCGAAGGCACGTTGGCGGAATATGCCGAGCATCTGAAATCGCCGGATGGCAAGACCACCAAACCCGGGTTTGTATCCGGCGAAGAAGAGGAAGACCGCAGCCTGGCGCTGCAGCTTTTCGATCAGCGCGTGTACGAGGCGCGGCATGCGTGGGGCATGACCATCGATATGAACGCCTGTATCGGCTGCATGGCATGCGTCGTTGCGTGTCAGGCTGAAAACAACATTCCCGTTGTCGGCAAGGAACAGGTCAACAAAAACCGCGAGATGCACTGGCTCCGCATCGACCGCTACTACAAGAGCGCCCCCGGCCGCGGCGACAATGTCGGGCCAAACGATCCCAATCCGCAGATTGTATTCATGCCGCTGATGTGCGTGCATTGCGAAAACGCGCCATGCGAGCAGGTTTGCCCCGTTGCCGCGACGATGCACGACAGCGAAGGCCTCAACACCATGGTCTACAACCGCTGCATTGGCACGCGGTATTGCTCGAACAACTGCCCGTACAAGGTACGGCGATTCAACTATCTCGACTGGCAATCCAAGGACCCCCGCGGCTTCGCCAAGCCGTGGCTGGGCATTCCCGATGACCAACAGGAACAGTCCATCTCAAAGATCAAACAGATGGTCTTCAATCCTGACGTCACAGTGCGAATGCGCGGCGTGATGGAAAAATGCACCTACTGCGTGCAGCGCATCCACAACGTTAAAATCCGCAAGCGCAACCTTACGCCAGGCGGCATCGAGCAGATCATCGACGGCGACATCGTCACGGCCTGCCAGCAAACCTGCCCGACCAACGCGATCATTTTCGGAGACTTGAAGGATACATCCGCGGAAGTGGTGCGCGGCCAGCAAAGTCCACGCGCCTATCCCGTGCTGGAAGACCTGAACACCCGGCCGCGCACGCTGCACCTGGCCAAGCTGCGCAACGCGCCTGTAACCGCCGCGGCGTCGCACGAAGCATGAACTGTCCTGCGAGGAAGATGGATCGATGAGCACTCTTACGACACCAATACTTGCAGACCTCTCGACTGGCGCCGGCAAAGAGCCGGACAATACTTTCGAGGATCTTCGTGAGCGCGCTCCGCTCGTTCTCGGCGGCCGGGATTTCACCGCGGTCACCGATGCGGTGACGAACATCCCGCTGGGCAAAACGCCCCGTGCCTGGTATGTGGCGTTTGCAATGTCGGTCAGCCTGCTGGGCGTGTTCGGCGCGATGATCGGCTATCTGGTGACCACCGGCGTCGGCGTCTGGGGAAATAATCAGCCCTGCTCCTGGGGCTTTGGCATCGTCAACTTTGTGTTCTGGGTCGGCATCGGGCACGCCGGGACGCTTATCAGCGCCATCCTGTTTTTGTTCCGCCAGAATTGGCGCACCGGCATCAATCGCTTCGCCGAGGCGATGACTATCTTTGCGGTTGTGTGCGCCGGCACGTTCCCCGGCATTCACGTCGGCCGACCATGGCTGGCGTACTTTCTCTTTCCAATTCCGAATCAGATGGACATGTGGCCGCAATTCCGCAGTCCTCTTTTGTGGGATGTATTCGCGGTCGGCACCTACGCCACGGTTTCGACGCTTTTCTGGTATGTCGGGATGGTTCCCGACATCGCGACAATTCGCGACCGCTCGACGAAGCGCCTTCCGCAGATCGTTTACGGGATTCTTTCGCTCGGTTGGACGGGCTCAAGCCGGCACTGGCACCGTTTTGAAAAGGCGTATTTGCTGCTGGCCGCCCTTGCGACGCCGCTGGTGCTTTCGGTGCATTCGGTAGTGTCGTTCGACTTTGCAACTGCACAGGTTCCGGGCTGGCACACGACGATCTTCCCCCCCTACTTCGTCGCCGGCGCGGTGTTTGGCGGGTTTGCCATGGTCCTGACGCTGGCGGTTCCCGCCCGTGAATGGTTCGGCCTGAAAGACATCATCACCATGCGGCACATCGAAAACATGTGCAAGGTGCTGCTGGCGACAGGGTTGATCGTGGGATACTCATACTGCACCGAGTTTTTCACGGCGTGGTATTCCGGCAGCGCCAATGAAATGTTCGTCTTCAAAAATCGCGTGTTCGGGCCGTATTCCTGGGCATTCTGCACAATGTTTTTCTGCAACGTGATCGCGCCGCAGTTTTTCTGGGTGAAGAAGTTCCGCACGAACATCTGGATCATCATGGCAGTTGCCATGTGCGCGAATGTCGGTATGTGGTTCGAGCGCTTCGTCATCATCGTCACGTCGCTGACCCGCGATTTCATGCCTTCGGCATGGGGCGCGTTTCATCCGACAATGGTCGATCTTGCAACGCTCGCAGGCAGCTTCGGTTTGTTCTTCACACTGTTTCTGCTGTTCTGCCGCTTCCTCCCGATGGTGGCGATGGCCGAAGTCAGGACAGTCATGCCGGCTGCTCACGCGCTCGGCGACCATGCCGACGACGACGAGGACGCCGAAGCAGCGCACGATCGTCGGCGTTTCGATTACCAGCCCGACGAAGCCCGCGGAAAAAAGCGTAAGAAGCGCGTTGATTAATACCGATGGTCGCGGCCGTTGGCCGCAGTAGATGAAAGCCGATCATGGCGACCAGTCAGGAAATAGCACAGGACCCCGGAATCGCCCGAGCGCCCCACCACACCGAGTCGGCGCTGGGTGAATCGGAATTGTTCGCCGTCATGGGCGAGTTCACTGATGTCGATTCAGTCATCGACGCCGCTCGCGCGCTGCGCGACGCCGGCTTCACGCGATGGGATGTACACAGCCCATTTCCCATCCACGGCATTGACCAGGCCATGGGCACCCGGCCCACCATTCTTCCGTGGCTGGTGCTGGGCGGCGGTCTCACCGGACTGGTTACCGGCCTGGGGCTTCAGTGGTTCACCAACGCCTACGAATATAAGTTCCTGATCAGTGGCAAGCCGTTTTTCAGCCTGCCGGCATTCATCCCGATTATCTTTGAGCTGACAATTCTATTTTCCGCGCTGACGGCAGTTTTTGGCATGATCCTGTTGAACAAACTTCCTTTACTGCATAACCCGCTTCTCGCAAGCGAGCGATTTCGCCATGCCACGGCCGACCGGTTTTTTGTCGTGGTGGAGTCGGCCGATGCCCGCTTTGATGAAGCAGAAACCGAAGCCATGCTCAAGGCGCTGGGGGCGACCTACATAGAAAGAATTGAAGATTGAATGCGACTTGGAAATCGGCAGCGGCAGGGATAGTGCCGTCCCCGATGCAAATCAGACGAATGATGACCGGCAAACACTGACTTCAGACGACAGAAACCCATGCCACGCCCCATGAAATCATTCAGCCTCGAAGACCTCGATCTGCGGCTCCCCCGGCCGCCGAAGTTGATGGTCTCGGCGTTTCTGGTCTTTACCGTGCTGACCTGGCTTCCCCTTGTCTTCATCGCCCGCGCCCGCACCAGCAAAAGCAGCGAACCGCGCGTCCATCTCATTCAGGACATGGACAACCAGCCAAAGTATAAGGAGCAGGCATCGAGCGTCGTCTTCGCCGACGGGCGATCGATGCGGATGCCCATCCCCAACACCATTGCCCGCGGCCACCTCGACGATCTGCCGGACCAATCAGCGGCCGACGGAGATTATTATTACCGCGGCTACACCATCGGCACCGATGGCAAGCCCGCGTTCGCTACGGAGTTTCCCCGGCAGGTTGTTGTCGATGAAGCCCTGCTCGAACGCGGCCGGAAATTTTTCAACATCACCTGCATCAACTGCCATGGCGCGGACGGCTCCGGCATGGGAACCGCCCATCTTCGGGCAATGGAAATCGGTGCGGGCTGGACTCAGCCAAGCATGCTGTATGACAAAGCGCGCCGCGATCTGCCTGTCGGGCATATCTACAATGTCATCAATAACGGCATCCGCAACATGGGCCCGCAAGGGCACATCGTGCGAAACGTGGACGATCGCTGGGCAGTCGTCGCGTATGTCCGCGCTCTGCAGGTTGCCCGCATAGAGCCCGCAACGCAGCCCACGACCGCGCCTGCGGGAAAAACTCCCTAGTTGGCCGAAACGATTGAACAGCGAGCCATTTTCGTCTGGAGAGCAGCGTGTCAGAGAGCCTTGAACATCACGACGCAGCAAAAGCCGCTGAGGTCCGTCTCGCCGAGCAGCACATCGGCGCCGCCGGCCAGAGCCTGTTTAATCGCGGTATCGCCATCGGCCTGGCAGGCCTTGTCCTAAGCATCGTGTTTGCCGCCATCAGCGATGACGGATTTCACCGATTTCAGTTCGCCTATCTAGTTGGCTTTGGCTTCGTGCTCACTCTGGCGATCGGCGCACTGGCGTTTGTCATGTTGCAGCACACCACCCGCGCCGGCTGGAGCGTGGGCGTGCGTCGATTGGCGGAATGCATGGCCTGCATGATGCCGGTTGTCGGAGTGATGTCCGTACCGATTTTGATCTCGGTCGCCTCGCAAAACGGTTCGCTGTACCGCTGGGCCGTCAAGCTGCCTCCCGGTGTCGAGCGCCACGCCGATGCCAAGTCCGAAGTGCCCACGAACGCCGGCGTCGAGATCAAGCCGGGCGACCGCACCCACAAGCCCGCCGATGACGCCGCCAAAGCGCATTCGAACGCGCCCCATGAAGGGTACGATCCGGTTCTTCTGCACAAGCGACCCTATCTGAATCCGGGATTTTTCATCATTCGTGCGATTGGATTTTTCGTGCTCTGGTCACTGCTGGCGTGGTGGTTCTGGAAAACCAGCACGCGCCAGGACGCCGGCGGCGGCGATGCGCTCACGCTTCGCATGCAGCATCTCGGGCCGCCGGGCCTCTTGCTGCTCGTTGTGACGATGACCTTCGCCGCGTTCGATTTCTTCATGAGCCTGGACGCCCACTGGTTCAGCACCATGTTCGGCATCTACATTCTCGCTGGGTCGGCGCTGTCGTTTTTCGCGGCCATCATTGTCGTTACCACTCTTCTGCAGCGCAACGGATATCTTCGCGGCATCATCACCGTTCATCACTTTCATGACCTTGGCAAGTTCCTCTTCGCCTTCGTCTTTTTCTGGGGCTACATCGCATTCAGCCAGTACATGCTGATCTGGTATGCAAGCATTCCTGAGGAAACGACCTGGTTCGCCCGTCGCGGCGCCACCACTCATCACGCCGACATTAATGGCTGGACGTACGTCGCGCTCATTATCCTCGTATGCCATCTGCTGATTCCGTTCGCAGGACTGCTGTCGCGGCATGTGAAACGCAATAACAAAACGTTGTTTTTCTGGTCGGTCTGGTTGCTGGTGATGCACTGGGTCGATATCTGGTGGATCGTGGCGCCGGAGTACGACGGGAAGTTTCACATGCCATGGATGGATATTTCGATCACCGTCTGTCTGACTGGATTCTTCGCGGCATGTTTTTCGTGGCTCCTTGCAAAGCAGAACCTCGTGCCCGTACGCGATCCGCGGCTGGCGCAGTCGCTTTCGTTTCAGAACCTCTAAGTCTGATTAACTGCCCATGCGGCAATATGAAGCAGATGTTTCAGAAGAATTGAGGCAATCGCCGTGGCCGAGAAACAAAACATCAATACGCCTTTAATTGCCACGACCGGAATAGTGTCCGGGTTTCTGCTGATTGTAATCGTCGTCGGCCTGCAGGCATGGTATTACCGTGAAGAATGGAGCGAGGAGCAATCCAAGCTGAAGCAGGAACGCCAGTTGCCGGTTCAGGCCACAAAGCTGGAGCAGATGCAGGATGTACAAGATGGCAAAGGCGGGCGTATGCCCGTCGAGGCGGCCATGAAGCAGATCATTGAAACGCGCGGCCAACTTCCCGCGACGTTGCCCGCCGGCCAATCCGCAAATACTGACACAAAACCGGATCGCCAGACGCCGGCCGCCAACACAACAAGTCGCTGAAACATGATCGCCCTCCGATCCATCCTCCGATGCCTCGCGTTAACTCCCATGACTGCGCTGTGCGCGCTCGCCGCACTTGCGCCTGTAGCCCGCGCCGAAATTTCCCCCACCTATTCGCCCGGCGACGGGCTGCTGCGCAACGGCGCCGAACCGAATGAGACCAAAGGCATCGGTTTCACCGAGCACCTCAATGGCGCGCTCCCTCTCGACGCCGAATTCGTCGATGACCACGGAAAGACCGTCCACTTGGGCGACTATTTCTCGGGGCATAAGCCCGTTCTGATTCAGATCGGTTATTACGGCTGCCCGATGCTTTGCGGGCTGGTCTCACAGGGGATGGTCGATGCAATCAAGGATGTCGGCCTGGTCGCCGGCGTTGATTATGAAATCGTCTACGTCAGCATCGATCCCAACGAGGACCACCTTCTGGCCGAGGAGAAAAAACGCAGTATGGTCGTCGGATACGGCCACCCTGAACAACGCGACGGATTTCATCTGCTAACTGGCAAGCCGCTCGCCATCAAGGAATTTACAGACGCTGTGGGCTTTGGATATCGCTGGGATCCCAAAAGTCAAAAATACGCCCACGAGGCCGGCCTTGTCATTGCCACGCCGAAGGGAAATATCTCGCAATATCTCAAAGGCGTGAAGTTCCCCGAAAAGACCGTCCGTCTCACGCTCGTCAAGGCCGCCGATGGCGCCATCGGAACCATCAGCGACAAGTTGCGCCTGATCTGCTTCCATTTCGACCCTGATTCGATGTCGTACAACCAACTCGCTGCAATGCGGCTCATGAAGGTGGGCGGCGGGCTGACGGTTGTCTGCCTAGGCGCTGTGCTTTGCTTTCTATTCGTGCGGGATCGCAATCGATCATCGTCAGCCAGTGCGGCCGTTGACGTACCTGCCGGAGCCGAAGGCGATGTGACCGATTCGGACGATGCAAACGATTTGTGACCTGATGTAAATGCCGCGGCCGCCCTTTCCCGGGTCGGCCGCCGATGGCGAAAGAACGAAAGACGAAGATGGTTTTCACACCCTGTCAAAACGCCCTGAGCGCCGTCTTTGCCCCGCTGGCAAAGCTGGACGGCTCCTTCTGGCTGCCGACCAAGGCTTCCACCTTCACTGGTGAAGTGGACGGCGTGTTCAACTTCGTCATGTTCATCACGATCTTCTTCACGGCTCTTATCACCGTGCTGCTGGTCGTTTTCGTCATCAAGTTTCGCCACCGCGCCGGGCAGGATCAGGCCACCAGCACCAGCACCCACAACACCGCCCTCGAATTGACCTGGACCATCGCCCCCACTGTAATCGTCCTGGCGATCTTTTATTTTGGCTTTAAGGGCTTCATGGACATGACCGTCGCGCCGGACAACGCGCTGACGGTGTACGTCACGGCCAAGAAGTGGGTCTGGAGTTTCAAGTACGAAAACGGATACAGCACAGATGTGCTGCATCTTCCAAAAGACCAGCCGGTTCGTTTTGTAATGAGCAGTGAAGACGTCATTCACAGCCTCTATTTTCCAGCGTTTCGCACCAAAAAGGACGTCGTACCGGGGCGGTACAACACGCTTTGGGTCAAGCCCAACGTAGCTGGCACCTATCCCATTTATTGCGCTGAATATTGCGGGAAAAACCATTCTGAAATGCATTCTGAAGTGGTCGTTCATGAATCCGAGGCGGACTTTGCCGCCTGGCTGAAGGAAGCCAGCAACTGGGAAAAACGTCTTACCTATCTCGACCGAGGCAAAGAGCTCTATAAGAGCGCCGGTTGCCTTCAGTGTCACTCGAACGAAGCCAACGCGCCGCGCGGCATCGGGCCTTCGTTTTACAATCTGTACATGGAAATGCAGCCGTGCTCTGATGGCGTGACCGTCCAGGCGAATGAGGACTACCTGCACGAATCAATTTTGAACCCCACCGCGAAGATCGTCGCCGGCTACAGCCCGCAGATGCCCAACTTCCGCGGCACCCTGTCGGATCACGATGTCGAGGCGCTGATTACCTATATCAAATGGTTGAATCCGAAGTACACCAGCCAGATCGAAGCAGCGCAATTGCAGCCGGGAAGTACAACAGTCCCGGCGACCGCGCCATCCACCGCGCCTTCAAACGTGGACCCGGCGAAGCCAGTGCATTGAGAAGTCGCGACGATTGATCGCCGCATTGCGACGGACCGAATTGCAGGAGTAACCGATGTCAGCCTCAACAATCATCAGTCCCAGTCTCGCCGCACTCGCGCCGCGGCCGGATAATTACCTGACGCACGAGCGCGGCCTGAAATCTTGGCTCTTCACGCTCGACCACAAGCGCATCGGCCTGATGTACATGTCCGCCATTCTTACGTTCTTCTTTATCGGCGGTGTGTTCGCTCTTCTGCTGCGCACGGAATTGCTCGATCCGGCGCCGACGTTTCTGAAAAACAAGGACGCCGCCTGGACTTTTTACAATCATATGTTCACGCTCCACGGAGCGGTGATGGTGTTCCTCTTCATCATCCCGGCCGTCCCCGCCATCCTTGGCAACTTTTTCCTGCCGATCATGCTCGGCGCAAAGGACGTCGCGTTTCCGCGCCTCAACCTGCTTAGTTTTTATATCTACCTGCTTGGGGCGTGCTTTTTCTTCTATGTGCTGCTCAGTGGCGTCTTATATGCCGGATTCAATATCCATATGCCTGGCGGCTTTGGGCTGGACACGGGATGGACGTTCTACACCCCGTACTCAACGACCAATCTGCCCACCGCAACCGGCGACGTCATTCAGCACACCAACGCCGGCGTCATACCGGCAACCGCCGGCGCATTTATCCTCGGCTTCAGTTCGATCCTCACCGGCGTCAACTTCCTGTCGTCGCTGCACACGCTCCGCCCCAAAGGAATGAGCTGGTTTCGCATGCCTCTTTTCCTCTGGTCGCTTTATGCCACCAGCGTCATCCAGATCCTCGCCACGCCGGTTCTGGCGATCACTCTGCTGCTGCTCATCATCGAACGCTCCCTGCAGGTCGGCATATTCGATCCATCCATGGGCGGCGATCCGGTCCTTTACCAGCACTTCTTCTGGTTCTATTCCCACCCAGCCGTTTACATCATGATCCTGCCGGCCATGGGGATCATCTCCGAGGTGATCGCAGTTCACAGCCGCAAACACATTTTTGGCTACAACTTCATCGCTCTCTCGTCGATCGCCATCGCTCTGTTCGGCTTTCTCGTTTGGGGCCACCACATGTTTGTCAGCGGCCAGTCGCCGCTCACCAATGCGATCTTCAGCCTCATTACCTTCAGCGTTGCAATTCCCTCGGCCGTCAAGGTCTTTAACTGGCTCAGCACGCTTTATGGCGGATCCATCAGGCTCACAACCGCCATGCTATATGCGCTTGGCTTCATCATGCTTTTCACCATCGGCGGGCTGACGGGTCTGTTCCTGGGTGCGCTTGCAACCGACATCCACCTGACCGA
>JBBQCK010000006.1:0-16394 GCA_038318605.1 Tepidisphaerales bacterium
CGGCATCGTTGGCTACCTCGCACCGGTCATGTGGCTCAAGACACGGATCAAAAAGCACCAGCTTTCGCTTGATCGCGGGCTGGCGGATGCAATCGACCTGCTGGTCGTCTGCGTCGAGGCCGGCCTCACTGTTGATTCCGCCATGCAGCGCGTCGGCCAGGAACTGAACATCGCCCATCCGGCACTCTCGCGCGAAATGGAAATCGCGCACATGGAGACGCGCGTGGGCCTGGCCCGCAGCGAGGCACTCAAAAATCTTGGCAACCGCACCGGCAACGCAAACCTTCAGGGCCTGGCTTCCATGCTCGTGCAGGCCGAACGCTTTGGCACCAGCATTGCCAACGCCCTTCGCGTGTTTGCCGAAAGCATCCGCCTGAAGCGCCAGCACGCCGCGGAGGAAACCGCCGCCAAGGCAACTGTCAAACTCAGCTTTCCCGTCGTGTTGTTCATTTTTCCGGCCGTGCTGATCGTCCTGGCCGGCCCGGCCGTGCTCGGCCTGTTCAAGAGCGCTCTGTTCGTCAACTGAAAACCACTCAAGGAGACTGCCATGAATCGCAAGACCCCCCGCATCATCTTTCTCACCGCCGTCCCGCTTGCCGCGCTTGTCCTCGGCGGATGTAACACCGCCGGCGAAGCCCCGGGCGAAACCTTCTGGAGCGACGGCGACGTCCACAGCATCCAGCGCATCGCCGATGTTCAGATCGCCCGTGCCGCCCGCAATGACGGCATGCTCTACGCCACCCACTTCAGCGGCGACGACCTCAATTCGCTCGGCCGGCAGAAGGTCGCGAGCATGCTCCAGGCCAACGACACTGCCGGCCCGGTCGTGGTCTACCTCAGCCTCGGTGAAATCGACGATGCGGCGCTGAACGGTCGCCGCGCATCCGTCGAATCCTATCTCGCCGCCCGCGGCCTGCGCGAGGGGGATTGGCGCATCGAGAACGGCATCAATCCCAACAGCGCCAGCCCCGCCGCCGATTCGATCGCCGGCATGGCTAAGACCGACTGTGATTCACCAAACGCCAGCGGCTCGATCAACAGCGGCGGCATGTCCAGCGGCATGTCCGGCGGCAAATAACCCCCGCCAAATCGAGTGTTCCTCCGGAGTGGAGTGTGAGTGGGGTCAAGCGCGGGCGACGACGAGCGGCAACGCCTCGTCCTCGCCCGCGGCTTCGTTGGCTGCGCGCCCCGTATACAAACCGGCCGGCACGTCGCCGAGCACAGAGGAATGCACCCCCCGATCCGCGGCGCATTCAGCTATATGCCTGTTTGGTGGATCGGACACTCCTGTCCGACTTGCCGCTCAGCGGCAACTTTTGTAGGTCCCGACAAAAGCCAACCATCATGTTCCCGGTGGTACAGAGAGGCGTACTCGCCTGCCTGTGCGTCGCTCACTCCGCACACGTCGTGCGCGGGTCCCTTCCCCGCGTCGGCGCAGCAACAAGCCCCCGGACGTCTGACGCCCGGGGGCTTTGCCGTACTACGCAATGACTGCGTTCAGTGCGTTACTTGCAACACGTCGGACACTTGTCGCAGCAGGTGTCGCCGCTGCAGCACCCGCCGCCACAACAGTCGTGGCAACATGCCGGACACTTGTCGCAGCAGGCCGCGCCGCCGCAGCAGTCGGCCGACTGCGCCGGGGTTGCATTCAAAGATGAGCCGCCCATCGCAAGGACGGCGAAAAGCACGGTATTCATAAACATCGATTTCATGGCAAACCTTTCAATCAGTGCGCGCAATGGCGCAGAGTCAATGCAAAGTTCGAATTCGAAAGCGAAATGATTCAAGCAGCGGCCGGCGGCGATCGGGCCGAAACCCCGTGTGCGGGTTCAGGCGTGGGAGGCGGAAGATCACTGTCGCACGTCGCTGGCGCGCAAATCGGCGCGGGCGGCGGCACGACGACCATCTTTGGCATGATCGCCAGCGGCAAAAGATCCGCCGGCGCCGAAATCACCATCCCCTCAACAGCCAGCGTCGGCGTGTTGATTCGGATGATGCAATGAGTATCGGCCGGCCGATCGCGATGCGTATCGCACAACACCGGGCGGCAGCAGTCTTGCGTCACCTGATTCGGCGCCATGGCGCAGGGCGTGCCGTCAGTGCATTCCACATGCGCCCCGCCCGCCGCTGGCACCATCATCATGGCAATGACCAGCATCAGGCAAAAATGGCAGCCAGAATTCCACATGTACACTAAAACTATATGGTCGCTCACATCCGCCGGGCAAGAAGATTCATTGCGGACAATGGAATCTGCGCCCTCACCGCACGCCCATCAGCACTTCCATCGTCAACTGGTCCAGCTTCTCGTACGGCAGGGGATGGGCGGTCAGTTCAACCCTGTCCAACTGCGCTTCTAGCACCTTATTCGCGTTTCCGGTGCTGAATTTTTTGGTCAGTTTCTCCAGCAGGATGTCCGAACGATTGATCTGTTTCAGCAAGCCCTGGATTTCCGGATCCTTGTTCCATCGCTCCGCCTTTTCACGCAGAATCATGTAAGTGCGCATGTTCCCGCGCGCAAACGCGCGAACATCCTCGTAGTCGCTCTGGCGAAACGCATGCGCATCAAAATGCCGCGGGCCGGCATATTTGTTGTCCTCAAGCAGCTTCACCAGAAAAAATGCGTGTTTCAGGTTAACGCTTCCAAAACGGAAATCCTGATCGTAGCGCCCAAACTCCTGGTCATTCAGGTCGATGTGGAAAAGTTTTTTCTGCTCGATGGCCGCCGCCACCTGATGCACGAAATTCAATCCCGCCATGTGCTCGTGCGCCACCTCCGGGTTCACGCCGCACATTTCCGGATGATCGAGCGTTGGAATCAGCGCCAGGTAACTTCCGGTCACCGCGAAATAAATATGTCCGCGCGGTTCGTTTGGCTTGGCTTCAAACGCAAATCGATAGCCGAACTTCTGTGAAATGCTGTATTCACAAAGGAAGTTGATCGCTTCGCGGAAACGCTTGATTGCGTCGATCGGGTTCTTGGTTGCATCGGATTCAACGCCCTCGCGGCCGCCCCAGAAGACGAAGATTTTCGCCCCAAACTCCGCCCCCAACTCCATCGCCCGCATGGTCTTCTGAATCGCGTACGCGCGAATCTGCGCGTCGTTGCTGGTGAATGCGCCGTCCCGAAAGACCGCGTCGCTGAAAAGATTGGTCGTCGCCATCGGCACGGCCAGCCCGTTGTTCTTCAGCGCTTTCTTGAATTCCTTTTTGATCTGCTCCGCCTCCGATGGGCTGGCGTCGATCGGTATCAGATCATTGTCATGAAAGTTCACGCCATACGCTCCGACTTCGCCGAGCAGATCGGCAATCTGCGCAGGACTGATCGCCTCGCGCACCGGCCCGCCGAACGGATCGCGGCCAACGTTGCCAACTGTCCATAGGCCGAACGTGAATTTGAGCTTCGGATCGGGTAAATAAGGATCGCTCGACATGGCTGTGCTGACTTTCTTCCGTAAATGAATTAATACCGGGAAAACCGGCTTCGTTGCCTGCAAACCGGGGCGGGCAGTTTCCGCGAAAATCGCGGGTGAATCAAGAATGACGCGCACACTCACCCCGGCCGCCATCCCCGCCCTTGCCACCCAGGCCAATTCACGTCCCATAACCGCCCGCCTGCCGGCCGGCCGCGTTGCACTCGTTTGTCTCGCCGTTTTCTGCCTTTTGGTGGGCTGGGTCTCCATCTTCCGCTACAGCGGCGAGGGAGATGCCGTGCTCCATTTTCTCAACGCGCGCGACGCCTGGGTCACCCCCGCTGATGCCCTTGGCGCATGGGCAAGGCCGCTTTTCAAGCTTATCATTGCCGGGCCCGCCACGCTCGGGCTGTTTCCCGCCCAGGCCACAGTCGCCCTCATCACCAGCCTTGCCATCTATCAAACCATCCGGCTCGCCGAAGACCTTCATCTCCCCCGGGCGATTCTGGCCGCCCCAATGCTCCTCTGGCAGCCGATGGCTTTTGGCATCGCTGCCGACACCCTGACCGAAATGCCCTTTGCGCTGGGCATGGTTGCCGCCGTGCGCTTATGGCTGCACAGGCGAACGCTCCTGAGCTGCCTGCTTGTGTCTCTGTTGCCGATGATCCGGCCAGAGGGGTTCTTTTTCATCGCGCTCTGGGGCGCCATGGTCGCCTTCCGCGCCTGGCACGATGATCCACGTGGGCGCGGGTTTACGCTGAAAACACTGGGAATGCCGGTGGTCCATCTGCTGTCGCTTGGCTTTGGCATGCTCATCTGGTGCGCACTTTGCGCTGCCATTAGCTGGGACCACGATCCGCTCTATTTTCTTCACGTCTGGAGCTGGCCCATCAGCGGCGGAAACAAGTGGGGCTACGAACACATCGTCCACTACATCATCCGCTGGCCGGTCTATTGCGGCCTGGCCCTGACGCCACTCTTTTTCATCGGGTTGGTCCAGGTTCGTTCGGAATTGCGCAAGACGCGTCCAAATCGCGAAGCGTACTTCCTTATCTTCGTCGGATGGGCGCTGGTATTTGTACCCCACGCCATCATGTACGCCACCGGCACCTTCCAATCTGCCGGACTCCTGCGAATTCTCGCCGCCGCCTCGCCTTTTACAGCCCTGATTTGTCTGATCGGCTGGAACTCGCTGGTGCCGCGACTGCGCCGGCCGCGGCTGTTTTTCTTTGCATTTGCAGTTGGCGCCACTGCGCTGGTCTTCGCACAACAATTGATCGATGCCCACCACTTGGATTTTTTCCCCGCATCACGCGCCGCCGCCTGGCTGAAACCGCGCATTCAGCCCGGCCAGTCGATCTTCGTCGGCAACAAGATCGTCCTTGCCGAGCTTGGGCTGCCGCCTCACCCCCAAAATGTCATGCAGGTTGAATGCAACGCGGCATTCATGCGCAAACAATTCGCCGAATTGCCCATCGGCGCGATTGGAATCTGGGACAATCAACAAAGCCCAGACTGGCATACCTATACCATCGAGCAGCTAAAGCAGAATGGCTTTGCACCACTTCACGAAGAAAGTATCCCGGCCATTTCCTTTTACAGTCTCGTCAAAGGCGGCCCGTTGCTGATCAAAATCCGCTACGTCGTCCTGCAAAAAGTCGGCCCGTTCGACCCGCCCCCCTGAAGCGATTGGAGTCTTGCCGTGCAGGCTTCCAGGCCCGCACATGCACACGCCCGAACCTTATCCATCCCGCAAGATCGCACCCGCCGATCGGCGTTCTCAGGCACTCTGCAAATCCCAATCAACATTCATATCATCGCACAACGCGCTGAGTTTTTGCCGAACCTGCGCGATCGGGCTGCGCTTCGGAACCGCCATGACCAACTCCATCTCGAACAGCGGCGCGCCGGTGTACGGCGCCGGCTTGAGATGGGTTTCCAGACTTTCAATGTTGATCTCCAGCGATCTCAGCGCGCTCGAGATGCGATGCACCAGTCCAGGCTGATCGAGCGCCGTCGCAATAAGGCGATACGCCAGCGTGCCGGCCGCTGCGCCGCTTTTTTCGGGCGACGCCGCGTGAAGCTCGACATGCAAACCCGTCTGCTTTGCCAGCTCCCCCAGCCCGCCCCGCATTGCCTCGACCGCGCCCGCCTCACCGCAAACCAGCACCATGATCGCAAACTGACCGCGCAGGTTGACCATCCGGCTGTCTTCAAGATTTCCACCCCGCTCGAATAGAAATTGCGAAACCTCGTCAACCAAACCCGGCCGATCAGATCCGATCGCAGTCAAAATCGCGTGGTTCATGCCGCGCAGACTACCCCATCGCCACGCCTGCGCACATGCCCACGCCGTCCAAAGCGTCCCGGCGCTTCGGCCGAAAAAGCGCATTCGCCATTGCAGGCCAGCGTCCAATACAATATCGAAGTACGCAGCCCGCCATCGCCCGTGGGCCCGCCAATGATGAAATGCGCTCGAACATGGTTTTCGCTCGCCGTCTGCGTCGCCTGCGACATGTGCATAGCCTGCGCATTTGGTGCGCACGCAGAGCCGGACGCGGCAGGGGGCTTGTATGTGGGCAAAGTGGCCGGCTCGCGGCCAGGCGCGACGACCAGCGCCGCTGCTTCCACCCGGCCGGCTGTTGCTGACATCATCATTTCCGGGGATGTCGTCGCGGTGCGGGCGGCGCTGCCGCGCGTCGAAGCAGCCGGCCCGGACGCGCGGCGCGAGCTGCTGCCCGCCATTCGCCAGCGCCTCGAGTCCGATCGCGACGCAATCCTGTCATTGCAGCGCGATGACGCCGGCCGCATTGAGGATCAGGAAAAAACACTGTCCGATCTTCGGGCCAATGCGCTGGAATTCATTGCCTCAATGGAAAAATCCGGCGCACCGCAGACCCATGCCAACCGCGCCGCGATTCAGCGCGTATATGAGCCGCTGGCCGACCACTATGGCCGCCGCGCCTCCGCAATTGATGGAATGCTTGTCCGCCCGGACTTGTTGCGCCTCTTCCGCCAGTTCGCGCCGACGGACAACACCTTCGCCCCGTCCGAAGAGGCACGCCTCCCGGCCCTTGCTGCGAGGGCGTTGGGCATGACGCCGGCCGCCGCCCTCGCCCTACTTCGTCAGGCGGGAGTACGCGGTCCCGCCAACGCCGCACTGCACGGCCTGTGGCTGTGGCGATTCGGCCGGCAGGTCGCGCTTTATAATGCGAAAATCGAAGATACCATGAACACCCACGAGCGCAACAACGCCCTCATGGTCAACCAATATCGCGAGACAATGGGCCTGGTTCCCCTCGAAATCGACCCGCGCCTCGTCCAGTCGGCGCGCAACCACAGCCGTGAGATGATCGACCTCGGCTATTTCGCACACGAATCGCCCACGCCGGGAATGACCGAGCCTCATCTGCGCATGCGCGCCGCCGGCTACATTGGCATGGGATTCTGGGAAAATATCTGTCTCCACGCCTATAGCGCGGAAGAGGCCTTCGGCCTCTGGTTCGATAGCCCCGGCCACCATCGCAACATGGTCGTCGCCAACATGGATTCGATGGGTGTCGGTTTGTGGGATGATGCTTGGACTCAGAACTTCGCGCAGGGCGGCCGCGCCATGCTCGACCCACAGTCCAATGTCGCAGCCCGAGGCGACGTTCTTCCGCCACAGGACGATGGCGCCCTTCGCAAGCCCGCGCCCAGCGTTATTCACCTGCCAATGCGCACCGAAGTTCCGCATCAATGAGGAATGCGATCGCATGTGGAGTGCATTACAGCGCCTGACCCTCGTTCTCTACATCACCATGCCGCCGGCATTGCTGGCGCTGAACTGGTGGCGCGCGCGCCGCGGCAGCTTCCGCCCCATCCTCATGGCGATCGCCGCCTGCACGCTTGCAATGGTCGCCGGAAGCCTGACGCTCGGCATCAACGCGGTGCTTCTCGGCGGCAGCGCCGGCATTTTCGAGTTTGCCCTTATCAGCTACCTGATTCTGGCTTTTTTCTGCATGATTCGCGCCGTTGACTGGCTGACGATGCGCTCCCTGTTGTTGTGTGTCGGCGTGCGCGGCGAGCCCGGCTCCCCCCGCGGCCGCGCGCCGGTTCGCCGATCCATCGCGTTGCTTCTCCAGCGCGTGCTGCTGCTCGCAATCATCGTACCCTGCGGCGTCTGCCTGTTGGCGATGTATCGCCCACGCCTGCAAAATCGCAGCAACGGCGATCCCATGACACGGCTGGGCCTGGACTATTCCGAAGTCGCGCCCCTCGCCAGCGATGGCGTGCAGATTGCCGCATGGTGGATTCCTGCCCGGCCGGCACCCAATAAATCTGGCGCCGCTGACTGGCGCACGCATCGCACCGTCATCATCGCGCCCGGCCTGGGCCTCTCGAAGGAATCGCTCCTGGGTATTTTCAATGATCGCGGAATCGCCAGCGAAACCGGCCCGCTGCGCAGCTTCGTTGTCGCCGGCTACAACGTACTCGTGCTCGATCTGCGGGCGCAGGGTGACAGCGCCGGCCGCCTGACCACCTTCGGCGCCGCCGAAACGCGCGATGTGCTTGGCGCCGTCGCGTGGCTGAAGGCGCGCCATCCGGCCGAATCGCAGCGCATTTTCGGTATCGGCCTCAACATCGGAGCCGCCGCGATGGTGGCCGCCGCCGCGGAAGATTCTCCCGCGGGTCGGTCCATCGACGCCCTCGTGCTAGCCGAGCCGTACGCCAATTTCGACGAACTGGCCGGCGGCGTGGCACGACGTCTGTTCCCGATCGGCGCTGAATGGCTTTTTCGCCGCGTCGCCCCGCTGATCGTTTCATTGCATGGTGGCGAAAATCTCATGACATTCTCGCCGGCCGATGCGGCTTCCCATCTCTGGCCGCGTGCGCTGCTGGTTGTGCATGGAAGACAATTAACCTGGGTTCCGCCGTCAGAAGAGCGGGAATTGTTCCACGCCGCGGCCGTGCCGCGCGATGAATACTGGCCCAGCGGTGATTACGAAGCCCGACGCGCCAAGGCCGGTGCGCGCACGCTGTCCGGCGCCGCCGGCGAGATGCTCCGCGAAACAATGGGCGTAGACGACAACATCCTGAACGACCCCGGCGTACAGCGCCGGATACTCGATTTCCTGCACGACGCCGAGCCCGTTCCCGTCATTTGAGACTTCATCTTGCCAACCCTCCTCGAACATCTCGCCGAACGCTTCGCGCAGTCGCCCCGCTCACGCTTGCGCCGCATGATCGAAACCGGCCGCGTGTCGATCAACGGCAAACCCGCCCGCAGTGCAAAGCAGCCGATCGCACCAGATGATCGTGTGGAAGTTGCCGATCGCCCCGCCACGCCGCGCATCGACCCCGCCGACGCCCGGCGGCCGCGCCCTCCGATGGAGGCGTTGAACATTCTCCATGAGGACGACGATCTGCTGGTTGCCAACAAACCGCCTGGCCTCATCACCAGTTCGACCCCGCGAGAAAAGCGCCCGACCCTTATCGCCCTTATCGTCGCTTACCTTCAGGCAACCGCCCCCCGCGCCCGCGCCGGCATCATTCACCGCCTCGACCGCGATGCCGCCGGCCTGCTCGTCTTCTCGAAAAACGACGAAACCTATGAGCATCTCAAGCACCAGTTTTTCCACCACACCGTGCTCCGCGAATACGCCGCCGTTGTCCGCGGCGTGCCCAACCCGCCCGCCGGCCGGATCGAAAGCCGCCTGATCGAAAATCGCCACGGAACCGTCCTGACCACCCGCCGCCCCACCGGCGGCCAGCGCGCCATCACCCATTTTGAAACTGTCCGCCACAACGAAAAATTCGCCCAACTCAAGGTAACGCTCGAAACCGGTCGCAAACACCAGATTCGCGCCCACCTCAGCGAAGCCGGCCACCCGATCATCGGCGACACGCTCTACCCCATCGACCGCCCCATCGACCGCCGCGCCACCCACCCCGCCGGCCTGATGCTCCGCGCCGTCCACCTCGCCTTCGCCCACCCCCGCACCGGCCAGCGCGCCGATTTCATTCTCGACCTGGAAGAAGACCTCCTTGCCCTCGCCGCCGACCCCCACTCCGATGAAATGTCCTCGGCCAAATAGATCTGATCGCACAGATTTCAAATCTCAAATTTGAAATCTGATATTAATTCGAAACCTCCCCAGCCGACCTCACCCGAAACCACTCACAATCGTCCTATAAAAACCCGCCTCTCCAACCCGAAATCTCAAGTCCTCAAATCTGAAATCCGTTCTCCCCGAAATCAGTTGTCCCGCCTGCGCCATCCACATATACTCGCGCCCATTCGTGCGGCTCGGCCGCCGAGGGCTCAAATCCGCAAAAGGCAGGTCGATCATGCGAAATTATCTCACCGAACTCATGGGAACATTCTTCCTCGTTCTAACGATCGGCCTGACAGTCGGTTCCGGCTCCCTCTTCGCACCCCTGGCCATTGGATGCTCCCTCATGGTCATGGTCTACATGGGTGGCCACATCTCCGGCGCCCATTACAACCCCGCCGTCTCCCTCGCCGCCTGCGTTCGTGGCCGACTGCCCGCGCGCGAACTCGCCCCCTACATGATTTTTCAAATTGCCGGCGCCTTCGCCGCCGCGCTGACGTCGTACGCAATCCTCAATAAAAATCTCGTCGTCGCCCCCGGACCGAACGTTGTAGCGTCGCGCGCCCTGCTCGTTGAATTCCTATTCACCTTCGCACTCGCGATGGTCGTGCTTAATGTCGCGACCAGCCGAAAAACAGACGGCAATTCGTTCTACGGCCTGGCCATCGGCTTCACGATCGTCGTCGCCGCATTCGCTGGTGGCGGCATTTCCGGCGGCGCATTCAACCCCGCCGTCGGTCTGGGCGCAAATCTGTTCGACGCCATAAACGGCGGCGGCGCCAAGGCCCTGAGTCATCTGTGGATCTATCTTGTCGGCCCGCTGGCCGGTGGCGCGGCCGCGGGATTCGCATATCGCCTTCAACACGGCATCGCCGATTCCGCCGCCGCCGAGCCCGTCACCGAACCCGTCCCGGCGCGCTGATCGCCGAGTGCTGATGACATGGATTCGTTGCCGCCCCGGCCTCTCTATGAGCGCATCGTCGAACCCGTCCCGGCGCGCTGATCGAGCCGGCGCAACAGCCCAGGATCGCGACAACCCGGCAGCCGCGTTCGAGTCAATCGGCAACACCCCGGCCTCCGCGCCGTGACAGCGGCCGCTCCATCCCCTAAATTCCAACTCCGCCATGCCAGCGCGCGCACTTCCATCATGCCCCTGAGCCAAAGCCCTCTCCTGCCGTCTGTGCTCCAGACCCGTGCGGTGCGCACGGCCGGCTGGCTGTCGGCCATTGTTTTTATCCTGCTCTGCTGTGGCATCGGCACCACCGCCGCCGCCAATCTTGCGGCTTTGCCCCTCGCCGCTACCCCGTCGCACACCGCCGAAGCTAATTCCGCGCCGGCCACCGAATCCACCGCAATCGACGCCGATGAACACGAAGCCCCGCGACGCCCGGTCGCCCTGGCATGGTCCATTCCTTTCGTACTCCTGCTGGCATCCATCGCGCTCATGCCGTTTCTCGCGCATCGCTGGTGGGAGAAAAATTATCCCCGCGTCTCCTTCTCGTTGGCCGCACTCGTCGGCCTCTACTACCTCGCAACCGATGCCGCCACCTGGCTGCACGGCATGATCGATTATTTAAGCTTCATCATCCTCCTCGGCTCGCTCTACACTATCAGCGGCGGCATCACGATACGCGTCAACCGCAAGGCAACGCCCCTCGCCAATTGTGTGCTGCTTGCGATGGGCGCGATCCTGGCAAACGTCGTCGGCACCACCGGCGCCGCCATGCTGCTGATCCGCCCGTTCCTCCGCATGAACTCCGGACACGTGAAACCCTATCACGTGATCTTTTTCATCTTCATCGTCGCCAACGTCGGCGGCGCGCTCACCCCCATCGGCGATCCGCCGTTGTTTCTCGGATACCTCAACGGCGTCCCCTTCTGGTGGGTTGCCGAGCACATGTTCCCCCTCTGGGCGTTCACGGTCGGCGCTTTGCTCGTTGTGTTTTATGTTTTCGACACCCTCGACCACGGCGCGCAAAAGCGCACCGAGCCGCAGCCCGGCCGGACGGTCAACATTCTCGGTGCGCACAATTTTCTGTTCATCGCCATCGTCCTGTTCGCCGTGTTCCGTCCCGGCCTGGCCGAATCCATCGAGCACGCCCACGGCCCTCGCCCCGGCGCCATAATCAACCTGCTGTTCAGCCGCGAAATGCTCATGCTCGCCGCTGCACTGATGTCACGACGATTCACCCCCAAGGCCACCTACTCAGCCAACGACTTCAGCTTCGGCCCGATCCGCGAAGTGGCGATCCTCTTCATCGGCATCTTCTCCACCATGGTGCCCGCGCTACAGTATCTCGAATCCAACGCCGACAAGCTCCCGCTGCATCGGCCCGGCCAGTTTTACTTTGCCAGCGGCACGCTCTCCGGCGTGCTGGACAACGCCCCAACCTACCTGACCTTCCTCAAAACCCGCCTGGGCGAAATTGATCGCGACGAGGTCGCCATGGCCACCACCGAGCTGCATCGCATGGCCGCCGCCAAATCGCTCGAAGTGCGCCCCGATTTCCCCCCCGGCCACGCCCGCGAGGCAATCGAGGCCTACGTCAAATACCACGACGACGAACTACTCACCGGCGACATCCGCCCCGACAAGGTCCGCGTCGCGTTTCTCCTCGGTTCGCATGCGTGGAATATTTTCATCATGGCAATCTCCGCCGGCAGCGTCTTCTGGGGCGCCTGCACTTACATCGGCAACGGCCCGAACTTCATGGTCAAAAGCATCGCCGACGCCACCGGCGTCACCAGCCCCTCGTTCATGGTCTACATCGTCCGCTATACCCTGCCGATCCTTTTGCCTCTGCTGATCGTCGTCTGGCTGATCTTCTTCATGGGCCACTGACCGCGACACAGGCAACCTCCAACCCATAAGTCACCGCGTGTTGTACAGTCATCCCGACCCCGCCCAAATCCGCGCATCCGCTACAATGCTCAAATGATCGTTGACGCCCACCTCGACCTCGCCTACAACGCCCTGCGCGGCCGGCCGGTGCATCTGCAAGCCGCCGACCAACCCTCAGACCACGAAGGCATTGCCACAGTCGGCCTGCCCGACCTTCACGCGGGCGGCGTCGGCCTTATCTGCGCAACCATCTTCGTCGAACCCCATTCCGATGCCGCACCAGCCGGCTATCGTGACGCGGCCGAAGCCCACGCCGTCGGCCGATCGCAGGTTCAATGGTACCAGCAGCAGATCGCCCTCGGCCGAATGCGTATGGTCCAAACCCCCGGCGAACTTCCCTCCAAAACGCCCGCCGCCGGCAGCACCCTTCCATTCATTTTGCTCCTCGAAGGCGCCGATCCGATCCAAACGCCGGCCGAAGCCGCCCATTGGTTCAACCTCGGCGTCCGCATCGTCGGCCTTTCATGGCGACAAACCCGCCACGCCGGCGGCACCGGCGCTCCCGGTCCGCTCACGCCCGAAGGTCGCCGCCTCGTCGCCGCGCTCGATACCTTGGGCATGATCCACGACGCGTCACATCTCGCCGAAGAAAGTTTCTGGAACCTCGTCGAAGTCAGCAACGGCCCGCTCATCGCCTCCCATTCCAACTGCCGCGAAATTGTGCCGACAGATCGCCACTTGACGCCGAAAATGATCCGCGCCATCGCCTCACGCGGCGGCGTCATTGGTGTGAACTTCTACGATCGCTTTTTAATCTCCCCCGATCAGCCCAGTCGCCGCGCCACCCTCGCCGACGTCGTCCGCCAGATCGAATGTCTCTGCGAAACCATCGGCCGATCCGATCAGGTCGGCCTCGGCACCGATCTCGACGGCGGATTTGGCCGCGACAACATCCCCGTGGAAATCCAAACCGCCGCCGATCTTCCCCGACTCGCCGATGCGCTGCGCACCGCCGGCCACGGCGACGAAGCCATTCGCGGCTTTATGGGTGAAAACTGGCTGCGCTATTTCCGCGCACATCTTCCCGCCACCTGATTCACCGACCGCAAAGCCGAATTTCCCCGGCCTATCACCTGAACCGATGCAATCTGAAATCGGAGGTTTGAAATCACTATTCCGAAATCCGAGATCGAAAACTGAGAACTGCAATCCAAGATCCGAGATTTGAAATCTGAAATGCGAAATCCCAAATCCGAAATCTGTAATTTTGGATCCGCACTCCTCCCCCCAACGTCCAAGCGGCGATTTCCCGCATCCCTCAAGCCGCCGACTTCTTCGCGCCCGTCCCCTTGCGAATTGCCTTCTGCGTATAAAGCCGCTTGTCCGCCTCCGCCAGCAGCATCTCCGCGTCCAGATTCTTCACCGACGCCTGACTTGAAAGCGTGACAATGCCGATCGAAAGCCCCGGCTTTTTGTCCACGTGCAGCGTCGTCGCCAGCGCATCCACCAGTGACACCAGTCGATCCGTCAACCTCTGACCCGCCTCGAGCGTCGCATCCGGCATGACAATCACAAACTCATCGCCGCCGCAACGAAACCCAAGATCCTTGTCGCGAACGCTCGAACGAATGAGCTGCCCGATCGACCGCAACAGCTCATCCCCGGCCGGATGCCCCAGTGTGTCGTTGAGATGCTTGAAATGATCCAGATCGATCGCCAGCACGCAAAGATCCAGATTTGACGCCCGCGCACGATCCAAAAGCGCCTGCAGCGAAGCGCCCAGCACCCGCCGATTGTGCAACCCCGTCAGCGGATCGCGAATCGCCTGCTCGCGCAGCGATCCCAGCTTGCGCTCCAACGCATCCGTCCGCCGCGCAACCCGCTGGCCCATCTCATCCGAAAGCCGCGCGGCCTCGTATTTCTGTTCTCTCAGCTCCCGAAGAATCTCTGCGATCGGCTCGAGCAGCGGCCCAAGCCCGCCGGCCGGCAATGTCATCAGCTCCTCGACGCTCGCCACCCCGCTTTGCAGCTCCCGCAGTTTTTGTGCAAGCCGCCGCGCAGGCATCCGCCAGTGTTCCCGCAAATGCACCAGCCCGCCGATGAATGCCAGAAAAGCCGCGGCCGCGACCAGCGCCACAACCGAAACCTGTACCGCCACCGCCCCCGACGATCGCGCCATCAGCACCCGCGCCCCCAACACCGCCACGGCAAACAACACTGGTGCCGCCAGCGCGATACCAATCGTCCCCCATCGCACCGCCCCCGGCATAATTCTCCAACCCCCACGCGCCCGCGCAACCGCACTCGATACCCGTCCAATCCCACCCACCACCGGCACATCGTCACATGCAGGCGCAGCCCCACCCAGCGCCGTCGCACCCCCACGCCCGGCCGGCGCATCCGCCGCAGCAACTTCCGCGCGCGCAATTTCCACGTTTGCCATCCCCTCCATCATCGGGCTATACGGCACCCCAGTTGCGGAATAAATGAAAAAAGCCGCAATCCACCCAACGCCGGGTTCCAATACAATCATCACACTGGCCCAGCGCCATTCCGCGGCGCACGGAAATCTCCGGTGGGTTGGGCACGTCTGCCCGACATCGGCAGAAGGCCGATCCAGCGACATTTGATACCTCCCCAGCCTCCGTCCCTGCCTCGCCTGCCGACATCGCCCAACTGCCCCGCTGGACTTGATTCAGCGTATTTTCCCTTCCGCCTGTCAACCCACTCCCCGCCTGCTATAATCCGCCCCACTCGCTTCCCACACCCCGAGTTTCTCACCAAGGTTCCCGCCATGATGCCACACCTTGCCAACACACTGCGACATTCTCGATTCGCTCTGGCGATGCTCACGCTTGCCATCGCTGCCGACAGCCCCGCGCAAGGCGCCACGCTCGACCTCAGCCCCGCCACCCAACCCGTCGCCACCACCCAGCCGGAACGCTTCGCCTCCAAAGCCTCTGGCGTCGCGTTCGATCCCCCGGCCGGGCTTGTGCAGTTGCCCAAGAGCGGCGCCGTCGAAAATGTCGCCCACTTTCGCGACGACAAAAACTTTCGCGAATTGATCGTCACCCGCCTCAGCAGCCGCGAGCCATTGCACTGGACCACCCCCGACGATCCCAAAACCAAGGACGTCAACGAAAACGACAAGGGCATCATTCGCTCGCAGGTCCTCCAGCTTTCCGGCCGGCCCCTCAGCGGCACGGTGGTCCGCGAGGATGTCATTAAATCCGGCCGCGACGGCAACACACAGGTCGCCATGCTCGCCGCCCGCTTCAATCAGGGCCCGCGCCCCTTTCTCAAACAGCGTGCAATCGTGAGGGCTCACGATCAGCTTTTCTACCTTTTCGACTACACCACCGCCCGCACTGAAAACGTTCCGAAGGATGAGGTGGACCCCTCCGAAAAGGCCGCCGTCGATGCTTTTCGAAAAATAATCGACACCGTCGAAGTCGATCCCGACGCCGTCACCCGCAACTCCCGCGACGCCGAAGAACGTCTCTTCCGCACCCGCGCCCTGCTCGTCAACGTCACCGAAAAGAACATCGCACCGCTTCTGATCCCGGAACAATGCTATTTGTTCTTCAAGGATGGCAAACCCATCGGCTATTCCTTCATCACCGAAGAATTCGGCATGCGCGACGGCCAGAACGGACTCGTCGTCTCCATTCGTTCATTCAGCCGCTCGAACACCGACAACGGCGCAACCGAAACCCGATCCGCCACCGAAAATTTCTGCATGCTCGATCGCAGCTTCGAAACATGGATCAACGTCGTGCTCGTTCAGGATGATGCCAAAAAAGGCGCCGGCCCGCAGCGCGACACCATGCGCGAATTTGGCGTCATGTCGCACGAACAAAAGCGCATCTTCGATCAGGTGGACGGGTCCGCCGACATCAACGACGACAAAAACCCGCCCGTGCGCATTGTCGATAATTACAAGCTGAACGTCACCACCCTCACCAAGAATTCGACAAGCCCACAGGTTGAACGCCTGCTCCCGCCGTTCTATGCCCCCAACGCGCTCTCCCACGTCCTGCCGCG
>JBBQCK010000007.1:0-15427 GCA_038318605.1 Tepidisphaerales bacterium
TCCTCGGTGCGCACCGCGACGTCGATCTTCTCGTGCGCCTTGCCGCGCCAGGTGCCCCGGTTGGGTGGAACATCGCGATAATCCCGCCCTATCGCAACCTTGATGAAATATTCGCTCACCGTGCAGTTGTTGGCCGGGTCAAAGCCGACCCAGCCGACCGAAGGCAGCAGGAGTTCGCACCAGGCATGTGTCTGCGTGAATCCGCGTGAGTTGGGATTTTCCGGATGCAGCAGGCCGGAAACATAGCGCGCCGGAATCCCCGCCGCTCTCGCCAGGCCGATCATCAGATGCGTGAAATCCTGACAGACGCCGCCCCCCTGATCGATGATGTCCGTAATCGGGCTGACGACGGTTGTGATCCCCTTCTTGAACGTGAACGCGGAATTGATCAAGCGAAGCATGCGCATTGCGACCGCCCCAAGTGGCTCCCCGGCACGCGGCGCGAGCCTTTCCACGAGCGATCGAAGGCCCGGCGAATCAACGACCGGCCCACCAAACTGAAGGTAATCGTATAGTGCGTAATCATAAGGACCCGTTTCCAGAGGCCAGCGATCAGGATACTGGGTCGCGTCAAACCGCTGCCGCTCGGTTTCGACAACGCTCGTGGCAACGATGCGAATGTGGTCGTGAAATGCGTTGACGGAAAAACTCTGCACCGTGTTCCCCAGCCAGTCGAAATAGCTGGTGACGGCCGCCGCCGGTCCCAGCCCGAGCGTGAATGAAAGCCGGTGCTGGTCCTCTTCCTGTCTGGGGACCATGCGCAGCTCCATCACGGACTCTGTGATGAGGTCGGTATAGGAGAGGTTGGTTTCGTGAGTGACTTTAAGAAGCATGCGATGGCGCGGCGGTTCGGCTTGCCTCGGATACTTCGACGTCGATCGTCATACTCTCGTTTGCACCAGTATACAAAGTTCCGGCCGTTGGTGTGGCGTCGCGAAAATGTCGGCCATACGACACCCGAACATGGTCGAGCTGCGTGAGTACGCCGTTGGTTGGATCAAATCCCTTCCAGCCGACATTCGGAATGTACAACTGCACCCACGCATGGGTCGCATCGCTGCCGGCGCGCGACGCACCGGTGTTGCCGGTATGAAGGTAACCACACACATATCGTGCGGGAATGCCCATCAGCCTTGCCATGCAGATAAACAATCCGGCAAAATCCTGGCATACCCCGCGACGGCTGATCATCGTCTCGTAGGGCGTGGTGTCATTGGTGGTGCTGCCCGGAACGTAGGCGTACTCGCGGAACAACGTCAGGTTGATGTCAATAAGCGATTCCATCAGATCCCCCTCGTTGCGAAGTACAAAGCCCATGGCGTAATCGGTGATCTCCCGCAACTGCGTGTCCGGCAATTCCACCGGCGTAAGGTAGGACGCCAGCATGGTGCGCTCCCACGGCATCCAGACCAGCGGAAATGACGGCCGGATCGGCAGCTTCGCAAACTCAAATGGATCAACATCCAGCAGTTCGACAAAAGATTCCGCGGTAATTGAGAGTTGCGAATAGGGCTGGGTCAATTCGAACCGCGCCACCCAGTTTCCAAAGACATCCTCATATTCCACGATACGCGGCGACGGATCGACAGTGAGGCGGTAGTCGATCACCGCCTGCTTCCAGTCGTGAATTGGCCGCAGGTGCAGCATGTGAGCCGATCGTTCGACGAGGCGATCATATTGATAGCGCGTGGTATGGCGTATGCGGAGGCGGCGGGTTGATTCCATGTTTGGAGACATTGTAAACGCCGTGCCAGTTTAATGCAGGAAGTAAATCCGCTGGATCTGCATCGCCGCCTGAGCGACGTCGTCCTGAATGCGCGCCAGATAGGGCAGTAAGCCCGTGGACTCGATTTCAGCAAGCTCTGCATACTCAAGCTGCGCATCCAGCCGCCCAAGAATGCGCTCGGCCGGATCGATCGCCCGCGGATTCACCTCCGCGCGAATGGCCGCCGCCGCCTCGTGCGCCATGCGCACACTAAATCGGATCGAGCGCGGAAAATCCGCCTCAAGTATGAGAAACGACGCCACGTTCATAGGCCCGATGTTGAACAGGTTTTGCCGGCGAAAGGCCTCGATTGAGCTACAACTTCGCAGCACCGCCATCCAATGGATGTTTCGCACCGGCAATTCCATCGCGGCGCTGGCATCGTTGAGAATGTCAAATTTGGCGCGCAATGTCCGGCAGGTGAAATCGATGCGCTCCATGTATTTGGCAAGCTGCGTAAAAAGCCATCCCTGATCGTGCCGCAGCGTCTGGTCGGTCAAACCCTGAAACAGCATCGAGCCGGCCGAGACCATGCGATAAACGTTGTCCGCCGATTCCTCGAACCGCGCCGCCGCATCTTCGGCACGTATCGACCAGTACAATGTGTTCAGTTCCTCCCACATCGAGTTGGAGATGTTTTCACGAATCGACCGGGCATTTTCTCGCGCGCGAGTGACGCAGGACACAATTGAGTTGGAGTTGGACTCGTCGAATGTCATGTAAAGCGAAACGCGCCGCCCGGCCATTTCGTCGCCTTCGTCGGGCGCGGCGACACCCATGATGTCCGGAATGCTGTTCCAATGCCTGTCGCGCAGCTCACCGCTCAAGTCGGCAACATCAGCCAATAAGTTGCCATGAACCGACAGCAGGCGGGCAACGTGCTCGGCGCGCTCGACGTACCGCGCCATCCAGTACATCGCATCCGCATCGCGCGCCAACATCGGCGCCGGCGCCCGATGCACATATGGCCGGCGACTGATGGAAACCGGAGATGTTAAGGCAAGTGTGTCCATGGTTCAGGTAGCAGACAGTGTTTAGTAGTCAGGCGGCAGTCAGCAACTGGCAGAATCAAGTAAGCACGGGGTTTCAGGTTTCGCGTTTTGGAATTCACAGGCAACCTGCAACTTGAAACTCCTTCCGTCAGCCCTGTCGTTTTCGGCGGTTCTTCCTACCCCTCTTCCTCTAACACCCAGGTATCCTTACTCCCGCCGCCCTGTGAGCTGTTCACAACCAGACTTCCCTTCCGGAGCGCAACCCGCGTCAGGCCGCCCGGCATGACGACGACTTTTTCTCCGTACAGGATATAGGGTCGCAGATCGATGCGCCGCCCTTCAAACGCGCCTTCCACATAGCTCGGATGCTGGCTGAGACTGATGACCGGCTGCGCTATGTAATTACGCGGGTCATCGCGGATTTTCTCGCCGAATTCGGCCCGTTCTGCGTTTGTCGCCTGATGCCCCATCAACATGCCATATCCGCCCGATTCGTTCGTCGCCTTGACCACCAGCTTGTCGAGATTCTCAAGCACATAGTTGCGATCGTCTTCTCGTGCGCAGATGTACGTCGGCACATTGGGCAGAATCGGCTCCTGCTTGAGATAAAATCGGATCATGTCCGGCACAAACGGATAAACCGCTTTGTCATCCGCGACCCCGGTTCCGACCGCGTTGGCGATCGCGACATTTCCACAGCGATAGGCGTTCATCAACCCCGGCACTCCGAGCATTGAATCCGGCCGAAAACAGAGTGGATCGAGGAAGTCGTCGTCCACGCGCCGGTAGATCACATCAACGCGCCGCAATCCGCCTGTCGTGCGCATGTATACAAAGTTGTTCTCAACGACGAGATCGCGCCCCTCGACAAGTTCCACACCCATCTGACGTGCCAGAAATGAATGCTCGAAATAGGCCGAGTTGTAAACGCCCGGTGTGAGAATGACGACCGTCGGATCATCGGCGCCGCGCGGAACAAGAAATCGCAGCGTGTTCAACAGATTGTACGGATAATCTTCAATCGCCCGAACGCGATACATGGAAAACGCCACCGGCGCAACCCGCTTCATCACGGCGCGGTTTTCCAGAACATACGAGACGCCGCTGGGCGTGCGTCCGTTGTCTTCCAGCACGAGGTATCCGCCATTGCCATCGCGGATCAGGTCCGTGCCGCAGATTTGAATGTACGAGTCGCGCGGCACATTCACATTGAACATCTCCCGGCGAAACATCTTCGCGCCGTAGATCAGTTCCGGCGGAACGACGCGCTCGCGCAGGATGCGCTGTTCGTGGTAGACGTCATGGCAGAACAAATTGAGCGCGGTAATGCGCTGCTCCAGACCCTTTTCGATCGTCGTCCATTCGTCGGCCGGGATGATCCGCGGGATCAGGTCGAAGGGAAAAATCTTTTCGACGCCGCGCGAATCGGAATAGACGGTGAAAGTGATCCCCTGATTGCGAAAGGTAATGTCAGCGAGCTGGCGGCGGCGATCAAATGCCTCGCCACCGAGCGACGCCAGCCGTTGCGCAAGCGGCACATAGTGCCCGCGCGGAATGCCAGGCGCCTCGAACATCTCGTCGAAGACGCCGTTCAGTTCATACTTGTCGAACATCGCCTCGGGGCCCGTCCAGTCTCCTCGGTTGGTTCCTCCGACTCTGCGGGCGCGAGTATAGCCGGAATGAAGTGCGGGTAAACAGCCAAGCCGGCGTGTGTCGTAGCCCCCGATTCACCTGCGGAACAATCGGAGTTCAGAAATGGAGCGGTGCGAAACCTCCCCTAATTCCCCTGTGCCTCGCCAGCCACTGCAAAAACAACACGCCGATACCGCGTCAGGGCAGGAGCGCCGTTGTCTGCCACTTCCAAAATGATGTGAAATGTCCTGCCCGCGGCGTCGGCCGGCACATGCACCGTCGCGTCCTCGGTTGCCGCATTGTCGATGGTAATCTCGCCTCGATAACTTCCCGGCTCAGCATACTGCCACCAACGGTATATCAACGCGTTGCCATCAGGATCGCTGCTGCCGGCGGCTGACACCTTCACGGCCTGCGAAGGTTTTACTTCCATGCGCATAACGTCGTGCGTGGCGTCGTTCTGGCAATGCACGATTGGTTCGTGATTGGCCTTTTTATAGTCGTCGGTCACGGTCCAAAGCATGCGCGCCTTGAAGTCGTTCTGCAGCGCCACGGCCCAACGCGAAATCGTGTTGTCACGATTGGATTTGCCCTCGATGGAATCTTCGGCGCTGGCCCACCAGAAATTTTGTCGCGGCCCGAGCCCCATCAAGCCGCCTGAGCCCATCACCTTTTTCGTCAATGGCCCGAATCGCCCCGCCCAGCATCCCCAGGACGGCTCCATTGGATCGCTCAATCCATTCGGTATCAGATAAATGAACGCCGCCGAATCCCCCTCTTTCGGTATCGAATAGCACTTGCCAAGCGGCCCGACCGATTGAACGTCGCGCTTCACATCAAAACCCCCGGCCGATTCCGTCAGCGCCTGAAAGCGCTGGTACCACTTGTCCGGACTGCGAGGATCGACAAACAGCGCGATGTGTTCCGCATGTCCCCCGAGCTTCTCCGCATTGCGCGTCACGTGCAGCTTCTCGACCAGCTTTACATATTGGTCGGCGGGCAGCTCCTTTTTCAACTGATCCAGTGCGCGCTTCATGCTGTCTGTCGTGCCGCTGTCGGAGCCCCAGTTCGCATACCAGATCGGCCGGGGATCGTCCGCCATCAGCACCCGCCGGCAGAGCTGCACGCCGTCGTCGCAGTCGTCATACCCCGCGACAGTGTGCGCGCGGATATATTCCGGTGTCGGATAGTCGGCTTTGTGAATCTTCAGATTCGGATAGCACTCGCAGTATGCGTCAACGATTTTTCGTGCCAATTCGTACCCTGTTTTTGCGCCCTGGTTCGACGTCTTCGGCCGATCGGCGATGATCCCCTGCAAATCCCATTCGTTGCAATACAGCAGAAACCGCACCAGCGACCCCTCGTCATCCTGGTCGCCGCCCGCATCCGTCAGAACCAAAACCCGCAACTTCTGCTCCGTAGCCCGCGCCATCGAGATCGGCAGAACAAAAAGAAACGCCAGCAGAAAGAGGTTAAATGTACGCATTTCGGCCGACAGTATACCTCGCCCGCGCCGCACCCGGTATCGCCGTGAGCCGACCAGAATGAAACGGAAGAACGTCAGGGCGGCCCATTTAATCTCCCAACTTGCACGTGCTCCCCCTACTCTCCTCCCATTGCGGCAATCGTCTGCTTCACATCCCCCACCTGCGTGACGCGAAGGCCGAAATTCTCCCCCACCTTCACCGCTTCCCCGACACCGATCATCTTGTTATTCACCAGCAGTTCGAGCGGCTCCTCACTTCCCTTGGCAAATTCGATGATCGCTCCGGCGCCCAGTCGCATCACCTCCGACAGCGACAGCTTGCGCTCTGCCAGCTTGACGATGACCGGAACCTTCAGGTGCAGGATGCGATGCAATTCACCACTGCTTTGTGGTCGCCGCTGCGCCGCATCAAAACCGCCGCCGGAATTTCGAATCAGGGGCATGGGCACTCCGTTGCCAAACCACGCAGACGTATTCTCCACCGCAACCGCCTATTATCGACCAATGCCGGCCCTCTGCAACAACACTCGCGGGCGATAGATTGGTAAATTCTCCGCCAAGCAGTAGCCTGATACCCCCTGCAATGATTGCTCCCTTACCCAAATCCGAGCGGCGGCGGCTTGAGGTGCTGCGCGGTTATGACGTGCTCGACACGCCCGCCGAGCGGGCATTTGACGATCTGACGCACCTGGCCGCCCAGATCTGCCAGACGCCCGTTGCCACCATTTCGCTGATCGACGAGGCGCGACAGTGGTTCAAAAGTCGCGTCGGCGTCGAGGCCCAGCAAACGCCGCGCGATCTGGCGTTCTGCGCCCATGCCATCCTTCAGCGCAATGTCATGGTCATCTCCGACGCCACGCGCGATCCGCGGTTTTCGGACAATCCGCTTGTCACCGGCCCGCCCTATGTTCGCTTTTATGCCGGCGCGCCGCTGCTAATGCCCGAAGGCGAAGTTGTCGGGACGCTCTGCGTAATCGGTCACGAGCCACGCATCATGACGCCCGCCCAGATCGACGGCCTCGATGCCCTCGCGCGACAGGCCGTCAGCCAGCTCAAGCTGCGCAAAATGGTCAAGGCGCTGCAAACAGCCGTGGACGATCAGGCCCGTACGGGGGAAGAGCTACGCATGGCGCGTGAGGTCGCGGACGTAGCGCGCGCCGCCGCCGAATCCGCCCGCGCCCGCGCCGAGGGCGCCCGCGCCGCTGCCGAGGCCGCCACCCGCGCCAAAAGCGCCTTTTTGGCGAACATGAGCCACGAAATCCGCACGCCGATGACCGCGATCGTTGGCTACTCCGATCTGCTTGTGCGCCCCGCACAAGCTCCGCGCGACCAGGCGGAATGGGCATCACAGCTTCGTCAAAACGCCGACCATCTGCTCTCGCTAGTGAACGACATTCTCGATCTTTCAAAGATCGAGGCCGGCCAGATCGACGTGCATCCCGAGCCGGTCGATCTGGCGGAACTGCTGGAGGAACTGCGTTCGTTGACGTTGTCGGCAGCGCGGGAAAAGGGGCTTTTGGTACAAATCGAGTCTTCGCCGGCAGTGCCTTCCCGTATCCGCACCGATCGTCTTCGTCTCCGTCAGATTCTGCTGAACCTCGTCAGCAACGCCATCAAGTTCACCGATCGCGGCGAGATCACCCTTCGCGTCGGCGCGGCCGGTGATATGCTGCGATTCGCAGTCACTGACACCGGCATCGGCATCGCCGCTGAAAAACTTCGCCTGCTCTTTCAGCCCTTTACACAGGTCCACCGTGCGGCGCGGCGATTTGCCGGCACAGGGCTTGGGCTCGACATCTCGCGTCGTCTTGCGCGCGTGCTGGGCGGCGATATCACTGTGGAATCGCGAGAGGGTTCGGGCAGCACCTTTACATTGTCCATCGAGCTTGAAGAACTACCCGCCGATATGCCCGCATCGGCCTCGCGCACCACGCCGCGCTCAGTTCCCACCGACCTCGCCGGAATCCGGCTGCTGCTGGTCGATGACAATCCCGACAACCAGCGGATCGTTCGATTTCTGCTGGAGGAGCGTGGCGCGGCGATTACGGAAGCCGGCGACGGGCTAGGTGGTGTTGAGGCGGTGTTAACAGCGCGCGATGGCGGATGTCCGTACGACGTTGTGCTGATGGACATGCAGATGCCCGTGCTCGATGGCTTTGGCGCCGTCGCCCGCCTGCGCCGCGCCGGAGTCGAAACGCCGATTATTGCCATGACCGCCTACGGCATGAAGGAGGACACCGATCGATGCCTGAAAGCCGGCTGCGATGATTATGTCAGCAAGCCCATACTGCCCGAGGCGCTTTTCACTGCGATCGCCACCCAGGCCGCGCGTCGCCGGGGATCCGCTCCGACCGCGCCCTCGCTGAAGAACACGTCGCTGAAAAGCACGATGGCCGACAATCCCTCGTTCGCGCCGCTGCTACGCGAATATCTGCTTGCCCTGCCCACGACACGACAGCGCCTCGCCGCAGCGCACGCAACCGGCCAGCGCGATGCGGTCGCAAAAATGCTGCACAATCTCAAAGGCACGGCCGCCAGCTATGGCTTCGCGCCGGTCACCGATGCCGCGCGCCACTGTGAAACATCGCTCGATCAGAAAGGCCTGTCTTCCAGCGGCGAAGCGATGGCAAACCTGATCGACCTTATCGACCGCGTTATTGCCGGCAGCAGCGAAATCCCCGACTGAGTTGGGGACATCCAGCGTCTACCCCGACGTTCGGCCCGCAACCGCTCAATGTGCGCGCAACAAAAACCCGCGACCAGCAGGCCGCGGGTTGTTTATCTCTTCAAACTAAAGACATCGCGAAATCAGGCGGCAGCTTCCGCCGGCGTGTAATCGCGCTTCGGCGGCTTGGTAACAAGTCCCATGCGGATCGCCTTGGTCGAAACCTTGATCCGCACGACCTGCCCATCCACCAGCGCACGCACCTTCTGGATGTTCGGCTGAAACTTTCGGCGGCTCAGGCCGGTTATCTTCGTACCCACGCCGCCCAGATACTTTGCCTTGCCGCGGGTCGTCTTGCGGTTTCCGAACTGGGTTTTCTTACCGGTAAAATGGCAAACGCGCGGCATGTCCAGATTCCTTCTTCTACTCTACGTTACTTGCAAGGGCATCCATCAGCATCGCTGAGGCCACTGCCCAATTTTCGAGCCACAAAGCGTACTAACGCCGTTCACCAAAAGCAAGTCGCCGCCAATCGGAAAAGAAATGCGCTGTGGCGGGTGAACCGAAGGCACTCAACAGTAAACCCATTGGGTGACTCAGGCTTCGGATTCTAGCCTTTTTCGGTTATGAGCCGAAAGGCAAAAATCATCGTATTTCACGCCTTCTGCGCCAGCATATCCAACTATCCATCCGCCGCCGCTCGTTTGCCAGCCGGCCCCTACTCAGTCCTCGCCTCTGCGCTCGGCCGGGCGCTGATGCTTGGCGGAATGATCGCCGCCGTGACGCCCTTGTTGACCCGGGTCACATCCACTGCCTGAACTTCAACCGCATTGACGACCTTCATACCAAGGCCAGGCTCCTCCGTAAGCGTACCGCGCACGCCAATCAAGGTATTGAGCGATTTGGCGACCTCCACGTCCGCTGAGCGAATATAGCATGCGGTTCGGCCGGTCGCCGGATCGGTCAGGCGATACAGCTTGCCACCTTGCCCAAACTGCAGGCTCGATGGCTGCAATGTCCCAAGCGCGGCGAAAACCTGAACTTCGGTGCGGGCGACACGTTCTTCCAACTCCGTGCGCTCCGCGCGAAGCGACTGCAATTTGCCGTCGGTTTCTCCCTGCGCGCTGTGCAGAGCGATCAATTTCACCTTCGAATCTGCCTTCGCCACCAATATACGCTGCCGCGCCTGGGCGATGCGTCGCATCGAAGAGGGAAGCATCTCATTTTTCAGAAGATCCTCATAGGACCCCTTAAGCTCCGCCACCGGCTGCTCCTCCAGCGGCTTCGCCTCGGCGGCCTTGAATTCTCCTTCAAGACGTCCGAATTCCGCCTCAGCGCTCGCCGCCGACATTGCCGGCATGGTCGTCGGTGCGCCGCTATCCGCCACTGCCGGCATTGTTGACGGCTGCGTCGTTCCCGCCGCAACTGCGCCTTCGCCCGCCGGCACATCCGTGCCGTTCGCGGCGTGCGCGCCGGCACCTGTTTTGGGTGTAGCCGCCACATCGGGGTTGTTGTTGATCTGCCGCACCGGCGTCACAAGATTCTGGTTCACCCAGAGAAAAGCCCCCTCCGGCGGACGAATCTTCAGAAACTCATCCGCCTCGCCAAGAATCTCGACCTCGGCGCCGCGGTTGATGTGAACCTGCAACGCCGCCTTTACTGGCGTCAGCGAACTGCCGACCCACACATTCAAGCCGTCCTTGATCGCCCGGCCATGGGTGCCATCGCCGAAACGCTCAATGTACAGCTTGGAAACGTACGAAAAGCTCCCCTCCGGAGGCACGATCTTCAGCCAGTTGAACTTCATGCCAACGACCGTCACCTCAGCGTTTCGATCGAGGCGCATTGTCGCGTAATCGTTTTCGCTCGGTCCGGAACGCACCATCACATTGGCGGCGTTGATCTGGCCGAGAAACTGATTTTTTGCAAATTCGGTTTCTGCGGCGGCATCATCAACGGCCGCTGTCGGCGCGGCATAAGCATGCGGCGTAATCAGTGATGCAACAACGCCAGCGACACCCAAAGTGGCAAGAACAATGAATCGGCGGGACATGTGCACCTCCGTGCGCGTCGGGGAAAAGGAATCCTTCCTTCAATGTTTCGCCCGGCGATCCAAGATCGTCGGATGCGCATGTAATAACATTCCGCGAGTAAATGTAAAGCAATAATTGCGCTCACGACAGGATTTCGAGCCGCCAGCGGGGATTTGGCCAAGAGTTACCGGCCCGAATCCCGATCAAAATAGGCGCGAACAATATCCCGGTATTCCCCCGGCACGTCTCCGATTTCAACGGCCAGCCCAGCCGCAGCCCGCTGTCGAGACCAGTCGGCGGCTTGCCAGGGCGGCGCGGCGGCCGATCGGCCTGCTCCTTTGCTTGTTGCATCACCAGCGGCTGTTCGCGCCCCATCGCCGATTGCTTCGCGGCCTCCACCGCCGCCACTCTTGGCATTTTCGTCGCCGCCTTTGCCCGGCACGTCAGGTGTTGCGCTCTCCTGCTGAATTTTGGCCAGTTCAACATTCTTCGCCGACGATCCTCCCGTGCCGTTGCCCGAATGCGAATTTGGATCGCCGCCGCCTGACGCATTGCCGGGCGCGCCGGGCGCTTTTGCCGAATCGGCCGCACCGGGCAGGTCCGCAGCGGTATCGGAAAAGGTGGTATCCGGCGCGCCATCGTCGGCTTCTGCCGCCGGGCGACCATTTCTGGAAGTATTAAAGTGCGATGCGCCCTCTTCAGATGCTTCATCGCGATGCCCCGCAGCGACATCCGGCGCCGGCATGTCAAACTGCGCCACACCGTCAACAATCCGCGGCCAATCGTCCGTCGATTCGCTTACGCCAACCGCCGCCGCCGGACGTTGTTGCGAGCCATATCCAGTTACCACGGCACATGCAAGAATACATCCCCCGGCCGTTGTCCACATACGCCAACCCAGCCGCCGGAGCCGCACGCCGCGGCGCGAAATCGCGGCGCAACGCGCATTCGCCATCGCCACAACGGCACCGAAAAACTCATCAGCGTCGTTCTCCCCGGGCCGCAACGCCGTCGCCAGTAGATCGTCCAGCTTGAGCTGCCTGTCGGCTTCGCGCGCCGCCGCCTGGAAAGTTGGCATCCGCCGCAGCGAAATCGCTATCGCTCCCATCAGCGAAAACGCAACCAACGCCACCGCCCCCTCGACCGACGCCCGCCCATGCCGCGCCGCCATTGCTTCGAATATGCACGCGGCCCCCGCCCCAAGTGCCGTCGCGACAACCCCTCGCTCAACAAGGCGCACGGCGATCATCCGGCGATGCACGGATTGCACGAATCGCTGCGCACTGTTGCTGGTTCGATTCTCGCGCATGGCAATAATTCTATCGACCGAATGACGGCGCCATGCAGCAATTGCACGCTCAGCGGGCGGCACGTCGGACTGGCGCTGTCGTTTGTCGCGATAGCTCGCCAATCGTCTGGCGAACGCATTCAAGATGGGGGTTAATCTCAAGGGCCCGGCAGTAACACCGAATCGCGTCGGCCGATTGCTCACGATGGGCATGACAATGACCCATCCCGGCCCATGCCCCAAAGTGGCATGGCATCAGATCGATCGCCCGTCGGCAGTCGGCAATGCACGGCTCAAAACGATCCTGCAAATACCACCCGATCGCGCGCTGGTTGTACGCCTCCGCGAAATCCGGTGACAGGCCGATCGCCGCGTCGAAACAGGTAAGTGCCCGATCAAATTGCCGCGACTGCATCGCCATCGCGCCGCGCGCCAATTGTTGATTCGCCTCGGCCGAGCCAAGCCGAAACCACACGCTCCAAAGCGCGTGCTCCGCCATCTGGTTTGTAAATGGATCGCTATCCCCCAATCGCTCGGCCAACAGTGGAATGCAACATGTGCCCCCCACAATCCCAAGCGCCAAGGCCGCCACTTTCCTCGCGTCACAATTTTTGGAACGCAGGAGCGAAGCGATCTGCTTTTCGTTCCAGCGCGACAACACTGTCCCGCTGAAACCCGTAAGGTCCATTTGTTCCAAAAGCGGCCGGACCGCGCTGATAAACTCTATCGGATCAATGGCGATGTGTTGCGACACCGGGCAACTCTAGGCGCTATCAGGGCCCGCATTCCATCCGCAAAGTTCAAAATCGCCGGCCGGGCTTGCGCAGATCGTCGTCCGGCTTGGCATTTTCCGCGGCTTTTGCATCTGGGCTGTAGGGCGAGGCGTAATAACCCCGCTGGACCGTGGCGTTGTCCCCCAGTTTTCGAGGCGCGTAGCCGGTTTCTGTTACATTATCTCCGCAGCCGGCACTTGCACCAATCGCGGCAAGCCCGATAACAGCGAAAAGGTTCGATCGCAGCGATCGCATCGTGTTTAACTCCCGGCAGCACACATTGTGAAGCGCCGATGGACTCCTCGCCCGCGGCGCGGGGTGAATTGTCATTACTGTCGCCTTGCCATTGATTTGTGTCAATTGGCCGCTTCCCGGTGTCTGGTAATCAAGGCATCAGGATTTTCAACCAAACCAGAATGCCGTTTTGCTGACTTCACTTTTGGGTTGTACGTCCCGATACTGACACGGGCGGCGGTGCTGAGTCGCTGGCTTGGGTATCTGTTATGAAACTGTCGATTGTCATCATCTGCTGGAACGACCTGAAGGTTCTGCCGGACTGCCTGAAGTCCATCTTCGAGCAGACCACCGATACTGAATTTGAGGTTGTCATTTCTGATAACGGCTCGACCGATGGCTCACGCGACTGGGTTCGAAGCCATTATCCCCAATGCCGCATCGTCGAAAATAACGCCAACATCGGCTACGCCCGCGGTAACAACGCCGGCATTCGCGCCTGTGCTGCCGACGCCGACTACATCCTGATCCTGAATCCCGACACCATCATCCACCATCGCGCATTGGATAAATGGGTCGCCTGGGCCGACTCCCAACCCGAGGTCGGTGCTTTCGGCTGCCGCGTGCTCAATTCCGATGGCTCTTACCAGCATCCCGCCCGCCCGTTTCCAACCATCTGGCGCTATTGGGTCGCGGCGCTTTACCTCCGGCCATTGGCGCGCCTCAACGCCCGCTTTATCTCCGACACCTACACCGGCTGGGACGGAACCACGGCCCGCGATATCGACTGGCAAAGCGGCTGCTGCATCATGCTCCGCGGCCAATTGCTTCGCCGACTCAATGGCTTTGACGAACGCTTTTTCTATCACTTCGAGGAAGTCGATCTCTGTAAGCGCGTCTGGCAGGAAAGCCAGCGTATTGCCTATACGCCAACCGTGGTGATTACACACCTCGGCGGCCAGTCGGTCGGCCGATTCCCGGTGCGATTCGAATTGGAGAAATATCGCAATCGCTATCGCTATTTCTTCAAGCATTTTGGAGCATCAGGCGTTCGCAGATGTCGCAAGGTTTCTCTCACTAGCCTGCGTGTGCGGCAGCTTGGATACACGCTGGCAGGCCTGTTCAGCAAATCAGATGCGATGAAAAATCGGCTCGATATGTATCGCACCGTCATCCGCTGGAATCGCGAGCTGGACGCCATGAAATTTATCGAGACCGGCGCCGAGCCGAACGTGGGGTATGAGCCGCTGACGCCCGCGCCAAAAATGCTCCCCGCGCAGGCCGCCTGAGACGTGTTGCGGTTCGATCTTTTTAAGTTTTTGTCGAGGGTTATTCATGCCGGTTTCGCTGGTGACGGGTGGGGCGGGTTTTATTGGTTCGCATGTCGCCCAGCATCTGCAGCGCATGGGCCACACCGTTGTCGTGCTCGACGACCTTTCCGGCGGCTACGCCGACAACGTCCCGGCCGGTTGCGAGTTCGTAAAGGGATCGATCCTTGATCACGAACTCATCGAACGTCTCTTCGCCAAACGCAAATTCGATTACGTCTATCACCTCGCCGCCTACGCCGCCGAGGGCCTGAGCCATTTCATCCGCCGCTTCAACTACAACAACAATCTGATCGGCTCGATGAACCTGATCGACGCCGCGGTGAATCACTCGATCAAATGCTTCGTCTTCACCAGTTCGATTGCGGTATACGGCGCTGGGCAAACGCCGCTGACTGAGGAAATGACCCCCATCCCCGAAGACCCCTATGGCGTCAGCAAGCTGGCCGTCGAGCAGGATCTCAAATGCGCCCATGAGATGTTCGGCCTGAATTACATTGTGTTCCGCCCCCACAACGTTTACGGCGAACGCCAGAACATCGCCGATCGGTATCGCAACGTCGTCGGCATCTTCATGAATCAGCTTCTGCGCGGCGAAGGCATGACCATTTTCGGCGATGGCGAACAGCAGCGCGCCTTCACGCATGTGGACGACATCGCGCCGATCATCGCCAACGGGCCTGACACGCCGGCCGCGATCAACGAGATTTTCAACGTCGGCGCCGATGTGCCTTTCACCGTCAACGACCTTGCGACCGCCATCGCCGCCGGCATGGGCATGGAACGCAGCGTCAATCATCTCGACGCCCGCAACGAAGTGAAATTCGCTTACAGCGACCACGGCAAGGTCGAGCGTGTCTTCGGCAAACGCCCGCAGACCGGCCTGACCGAGGGCATTGCGCAGATGGCCAAATGGGTGAAGAGCCACGGCGCCCGCGAGAGCAACATCTTCAAGGAAATCGAAATCTGGAAAAAGCTGCCCAAAAGCTGGGCCGAAGCCGCCCGCCGCGCCGGCGTCCTGCCGCCGGCATAAATCGCGCGTCGAGCCACTTGCAAGACGCGTCCACCAAGGTTTGAACTCGGAATCAGCCAGCGGTGCTGGCGTAAACGCCTGCTGGCCGCCGACCGCGCCGGTTCAGATCGGCCGCTCAAAATTGTTTGTATTTTTTGTTTGCGTCTCCAAGCAAACGTGGCATGCTATCGGCGGGACGAACGAAGTCAGGACAAGGCT
>JBBQCK010000008.1:0-14779 GCA_038318605.1 Tepidisphaerales bacterium
AGACACTCGTCGAAAAGCAGCGCCCCGTGCAGCAGCAGCTCGACGCGGTGCTTTCGCCGCCGCCGCCGATCGAGGTGCGCTGGAACGATTATTTCACACTTTACGCCGTGTTGCTCATCGTGCCCTTTGTGCTGCTCTGGATCACCTATCGCCGCCGCCGCCGCGATTATGGGTACAAGGCCGGCGAAGTCGGCGCGGCGCTGCTTTTCGCCAGCCCGTGGATGATCGGCTTTGCGACGCTCGTTGGTGGGCCGATTCTCTTTTCGATCGTTTTCAGCTTCACGCGGTACGACGTTCTTTCACCTGCGCGCTATGTCGGCCTTGCGAACTATCGCGAGGTTTTCAGCGATCCACTGTTTTACAAGAGCCTTGGCAACACGCTGTTCATGGTGCTTCGCGTGCCGGTGCTCATGGCGGTTAGTCTGGGCATCGCGCTGATGCTCAATCGCGCCATCAAGGCGATCGGTTTTTATCGCACGACGTTTTATCTGCCGGCGATAGTGCCGCTCGTCGCCTCCAGCCTTCTGTGGCTGTGGCTCTTTGACTCCAACGGCTCACTTACCCGCTCGGTGGCATGGCTTTTTGCTTCGCTGCCATTTCAATGGATCGAATCCGCCATCCACCACCTCGGCAACAAATCGTTTCATTTTTCCACCCCCACTTGGATCAGCAGCCCGGAGTGGTCCAAGCCTTCATTGATTCTGATGAATCTCTGGACGGCTGGCGGCGGCATGATCATCTGGCTCGCCGGCCTGCAATCGATTCCGCCGCAGCTATACGAGGCCGCCGAGATCGACGGCGCCAGCGCGTGGAAACGGTTCCGCCATGTCACGCTGCCGATGCTGAGCCCGTATGTGCTCTTCAACGCCATCGTCGGCCTGATTCACACGCTGCAGATATTCGGCGAAGCCTTCATCATGACCCAGGGTGGCCCGAAGGATTCCACACTTTTTTACGCTTACCACCTTTTCCGCCAGGCCTTCCAGTTTTTCCGCATGGGTTATGCCAGCGCGCTTGCGTGGATACTGTTCCTCATCGTCCTGATGTTGACGATGATCCAACTCTGGTTCAGCAAGCGGTGGGTGCATTATGACCAAAGTTGAAACTGCCATCGGAAACGCCGCGCCCACCCTGCACCCCCGCCGCATTCCCGGCCGCTTTGCGCGATGGGTTGTCGAAAAAGGGTGGGCGCATCTCGTGCTGCTCACCGGATCGGCGATTTTTCTATTTCCGTTTGTTTGGATGGTCGGGACCAGTCTCAAAACCGACGACGAGCTGGCCAGCGATTCTTCCGTCCCACAGATTCCTGTTTTCCAGGCAAAATCCCCCTATCTCCGCGAAACCCCCGCGCTCGCGGAGCCGGCCGAGGTGGATGCGGCCGTCTGGAAAAAAATGCTGCCGGCGATGCATGCGGCCTCTGAAAAGGCAATCACCGCCGCGACCCGGCCCGCAGGCGCCGATCTGGTTGATCGGGCAGGACTCGATAGAGCCGCGGCCGCCCTGCTGATCAACACCGCGGCGGCGCGCATGAATCGTGAAATCTGGCAGAGCGGCAACGTGGACAAAATCACGGCGGCGTTCGATGCCGAGATGAGCCCGGCCGCCGCCGCAAACGCTCTCGACGATCGACTGGCGCGACTCGAACTGAAGTCCCTTCAGTGGCGATCGCTTGATGTTCGTATTTTCCGGTTGTTCACCGGCCGGGAGATCGCCACGCAATGGAAAGTTGAATCCGGGGCCGCAAAACTGATTCCCGGCGATGGGGACGCCGCCATCCTTCAATACGATTTTACCGCCGGAGATACGCCGCTGGTTCTCACTGCTGATTTCAACCTTCCCGTTGCGGAATCCAAACTTCACAAGCTGATCCTTTCCTATCGCGGCGATGATTCCTGGCATGCCCTGGCTGCCACCATGCAGACCGGCCCGCGGCGCTGGAGCAGCGATCGCACCACCTACATCGCCCAGCATCGCGCTGGCAGCGTGCTGTTTCAGCCGCCGACCTTCGAGGATGACACTTTCAAGCCCAAAATCTGGGTTCCACTCTCGCTGGTGGCGGGCGCCAACTCCGCGCCTGAGCCGCAGGGCGCTCGAGCCACCGTGAGATTCACCCTGTCGCCCAGCCACACCGCGCAAGCCGTCGCCGGCAAGGTTCGACGAAACTACGAACGGGCATTTTTGTCCGTTCCGTTCTGGATGTATGTCCGCAATTCCATCGCGCTGGTCGCATTAACAATGGTCGGCGCGCTGCTCAGTGCGGCGTTCGTCGCCTATGCTTTTGCCCGCCTCAACTGGCCTGGCCGAGGCGTCGCGTTCCTGCTGCTGCTCGCCACGATGATGCTGCCCGGCCAGGTCACCATGATTCCGCAATTCATGATCTGGAAGCAACTCGGCTGGTACAACACGCTAAATCCACTGTGGGTTCCCGCCTGGTTCGGCACGGCATTTTTCATATTCCTCATGACCCAGCACATGCGCACCATTCCGCGCGAGCTTGAGGAGGCCGCCCGCCTTGACGGCCTGAACGCCGTGCAAACCTGGTGGTACATCATTCTTCCGCAGGTGAAACCCACGCTCGCCGCCATCGCGATTATGAGCTTTATGGGCGCGTGGAATGAATTCATGGGCCCGCTGATCTATCTCCGCGATCAGGGTAAATTCCCGCTCAGCCTCGGCCTGTTCGGCATGCGCATCGACCAGGGCGGCGACTGGACCCTGATAATGGCCGGCAATGTCCTGATGACGCTCCCGGTCATCATCATCTTCTTTGCCTTTCAGCGGTACTTCATTCAGGGCATGACCATGAGCGGGATGAAGGGTTGACCGGGCAGCGCAGTAAGACCGTAAAGGAAATCTGCGTGGGAGCGGCAATGTCCGTGCCTCGGGCACATTGCCCGCATGCGCGTTGCAATCTCACGCGCTTCGCGCCCGCACCTCGATCATCCGCCCGCCTCCTCCACATCCACACCAACCTTGACCTTCTGCTCTCCTCCTCCGAGCACAACGCCCTTGATCGGGCTGACATCGCCGTAGTCGGCTCCCCACGCCAGCGTGATGTGACTTTCGGACGGCACGCAATTGTTAGTCGGATCAAAATCCGTCCACCCCAGTGCCGGACACCACAGAGCGCACCACGCATGGGATGCATCCGCACCGATCAGACGCTCGCCCCCCGGCGGCGGCGCCGTGCGCAGATAGCCGCTTACATATCGCGCCGGAAGCCCCAGCGAACGGAGGCAACCGATCTGCAGATGCGCAAAATCCTGGCACACGCCGCGACGACGATGCAAAACCTCCAGCACGCCGGTGTTCATCGTTGTGGCGTCCGGATCAAACTCAAAGTCGGCGTGGATGCGCTTCGTCAGATCCCATGCCGCCTCGAGCATTGGCCGATTGGCCGTAAAACTCCGCTCCGCATATTCCGCCAGCGCCGGGGCGCTGCGTACGTACGGGGTATCGAAAATATATTGCAATGCATCAAATGTCGCGGGCGCAGATTCCCCAGCAAGCTGATCGCGGACGCGCTCCCATGCAGGCGAGGCATTAAACATCACCGGATCGACCGCCCTGACCTCGACATCACTCACCGCTGTAATACGCAGCGATTCGTGCGGTTCGTTCAATGAAAAAGACTCGACGATGTTGCCATACCAATCCACATGCCGGTCGATCGCGTCCGGCGTCGGATCGACAATGATCTCGGAATTCTGGCACTCCTGTCGCAGCAGGTCGCGCGGAATAAGCCGTACCTGGTTGTGGCAACTGCTGAACGGCTCCGCATATTCGTAAATGGTGGTGTGAGTCACTCGATATCGCATTTTTAATCACCGGCTCGACGACTCATCTGATCGCGCGTGTTTTTCGCTGTCGAACGTCATTATTGCATCTTTCGGATATCCAACTCGCCCGCGGAGCGGGATTGGTGGGTCGGTCGCGCGTGGCTGAGGTACATGCGCGTCAAAATATCGGACAGTGCGGGCAGCGCTTTATACAAGCGATCCAAAAGGCTGCTGAGATGTACACGCGGCGACGGCTCGTTGGCCAGCAATTCCACATCCGTAACACGCACCTCCGTCAACAATTCAACCAACAGCCGCTGATCAGCGGGCAAAATGGCCGGGCTGTCCTTCAGGGGCAAGTGCTGAATGTGGTCCAGCAGCGCCGCCAATTGCGATGCGATCGAGCGCGGATTGCTCTCATCCAGCAACAGCAGATCGAGAACCGGCGGCGCCTGCACCGTGGTCAGATACCGGCTTCGATAGGTCATGGCGCAATTTGCGATATCCAGCACCGCCTCAAGCCGCCGTGCATCGGGCTGCCGGCCGGCCGGACCCGTGTCGGCAAAGCGCTCGGCTGTGTCGTCGGGATTTTCATTGCGCGCGGCTTCATTGCGATGGCGGATGCGTGCCGCGTCGGCCGCAAAGCCCCACTTCAAGAGCCCTGCGAGATGGAGCACGCGTTCCACCCGTCGGCCGACATCGAGAAATCGCCACCCCTTGTCGTGCGTCATGCCTTCGATCGCCTGTCCGGCGAACGCCGCCAGCGTGATCATCGATCGATCCAGCAGATCGACGGTGTGATTGAGTTGAAGCGCGCTGCTCACGCGGGGCCGGACAAACTCATCCGCCAGACGTGTGATGATGCGCCAGGCGTCGCTTGATATGCGATCGCGCACGCTTCCGGCGATGCGCTGCGCCTGTTCGACATCCAGCCGCACCGGGGCCGGCATCAAGCCATCCGCCTTCTCCAGAAATAGCTGCTCGATGACGCGCTTCGACAGCGGCATGTCGCTCCAGCGCTGATCGGTGCGTGTGTCAGCGCCGCTCAACACGTCCAGCAGCCCCGGCAATTCAACCGCCTCGAGGTCGTCAGTCATGCGCCGAAGCACCGCGCGCGCCACCCGCACGCCAAACTCGACGCGCTCTGCATACCGCCCCAGCCAATACAAATTGTCCGCGACCCGACTGGGCAGCACGAATCCCGCGCGGGTTATTTCCACCGGCGCGCCCGGCGGGCGCAGCGGGCTGTGCGGATTGACCGGGCCGTCCGACAGCACCCACGTATCCTTGCTGCCGCCGCCGCGCTGCATCGAAACAACCGTCGATTCGGTCGAGCCGCTGATGCGCGTCAGGCCACCCGGCATGACCGCCCATGTTCCATCTGATTTGGCGGCCGCAAAAACGCGAACCATCAGATGCCGCGGCGTCAGCAGGCCGTCATCCCAGGATGGAGCCGTTGACAACCGCACCTGCTCCTGTGCCACGAAATCGCGCGGCCGGTGACGAATTTGCCGCACAAGGTTGTCGCGCTGTCGCGCGTCGATCTGTTCGGCAAACACCGGCTCGCGCATCTGTGCTCCGGAGGCCGCTTTGATGACAATTCCCCTGCCGCCGGTTGCGATGCGCTCGCATACCTCCGCCAGCGCACCCGCTTGGCCGCACCACCACGTCGCCACCGTCGGCATAAGCAGGTTTTCGCCGAACAGATGGCGGCAAAGCCCCGGCAGAAATGGCGCCAGCCCCGGCGCTTGCGCCAGTCCGCTTCCGAGCGCATTGGCGACAACAACATTACCCAGCCGAACCGCCTGCACGAGCCCAGGAATGCCCAGCATTGAATCTTCTCGCAGCTCAAGCGGGTCGCAGAATGCGTCGTCCGTTCGCCGTACGATCACATCAACCGGCAATAGTCCGCTCAGACTTTTCAGAAGCACTTTTCCATCGCGAACCGTCAGGTCGCGCCCCTCGGCCAATGTGTAGCCGAGATACCGCGCAAGATAGGCATGCTCGAAATAAGTTTCGTTGTAGTGGCCCGGCGTCAGCAGCACGACGCGCGGCTGTTCGCGGCGGCCGGCCGCCAGCGACAGGGTGGAATCGTTCCACTGGCCGAAAAACTCCGCCAGCCGCGTCACACGGCAATCGCGAAACACATCCGGCAGCGTGCGCGTCATCACCAGCCGATTTTCCAGCGCATAGCCCATTCCGCTGGGCGCGCCCGTTCGGTCGCCGATCACCCACCATGTCCCATCCGGTGCCCGCGCCAGATCGACCGCACACAAATGCAGATATATTCCGCGTGGCGTCGCCAAACCGTGCAGCGGCTTGAGAAACGATGGCTGACCCAGCACCAATGCCGCCGGCAGGCGTCCATCCTCCAGCAGCTTCTGCTGGCCATATACGTCCGCCAGCACCGCATTCAACAGCCGAGCGCGCTGCGCAACGGCCGCCTCAATACGCGTCCACTCCGCGCTGGAAATCACCAGCGGCACCGGATTCAGATTCCAGGGCCGATCGAGCCCCTTTGGATCACCATAGACATTGTAGGTCACCCCGTTCTCATGGATGAGTTGCCGCCCGCGCATCCACCGGCGGCTTAATTCATCCGCGCCGATTTCCCCCAGTTCCTCCACCAATCCCTGCCAATGCGCTCGAACAACGCCGTCCGCCGCCAACATCTCATCGTGATGCCCCCTGACGGCCTCATACCGCCAAGGCAACGAAACAGCATGCGGCAAGTGGCCGGAGGTCAAATTCATGTCGGGGTGTCATCCTATCCGCATGCGGCGCAGCGCCCAACATACGTCGGTGCAAGGTCCTTCCTTGCAGTGCCGACATCTGTCAGCGCATCGTCATTCCCCCGCCGACCAGGCGCTTCATCCCCGCGCCGATTCGGCAATCGCGCGAATCTTGTTGATCATCCCCTCGACCCCGCTGCGGCGCTGCACGGTGATGAACTGCGCAAGACCGATCCGATCGAAAAACCCCACCATGTCAAACGACAGTATTTCTCCGGCCCGTTGCCCGGAAAACAGCCGCTGCAACAGCCCAATCAAACCCCGCACAATTTGGGCATCCGAGTCCGCCACAAAGTCGATCGTATCTTCTGTGCCCGACCGCTTTGCGCCATACAAATGCACGACGCTCATGCAACCATGCACGCGTGTCCGGGGAGTCTTCAGTGCCGGATCCATCGGCGGCAGCTTCGGGGCCAGATCGTCAAGCAAAAACTGATTGCGAGAATCGCGATCACCCAGAAATTCAAACACTTCAACGAGCTGTTCGGCCGCCGCCGCCACCGTTGGCGCCGATGGCGCGGGATACGCAATCGCGTGCGCCGCGGGCGTTGATCCCGATGTATTGGCCGGCGCGGGGGATGTTCTCCCTGCTCCGTATGCGCTGGAGCGTGCGGTCTGTGCTTCGGCGACAATTTCGTGCAATCCCTCCACCAGTGCATCGATATCCGCGCGCGTGTTATACAGCGCAAACGACGCCCGCGCCGTTGCCGGGATGCCGAATCGATCCATCACCGGCTGGCAGCAATGGTGCCCCGTCCGCACTGCGATGTTTCGCAGATCGAGCCGCGATCCGACGTCAAGCGTCGCGATGGCCGGGTCTTCCAAAACAAAGCTGATGAGGCTTCCCTTGTTTTTTGCCGTCCCCACAATGCGCAGGCCCTTGACCTCCGCCAGCCGCTGCGTGCCGTGTTGCAGCAGGTCGTTTTCATGGGCGATCAGGTCGCGCCACTCGTACTGCGAGAGATAATCAATCGCGGCCGCCAACCCGATCGCGCCGGCGATATTTGGCGTGCCTGCCTCGAAGCGATTCGGCAGGCCGGCATAGACGGTCTTTTCAAACGTGACCGACTCAATCATGTCACCGCCGCCCTGATATGGTGGCATTACCGCAAGCAGTTCCCGCTTGCCATACAGACAGCCGATGCCGGTCGGGCCAAGCAGTTTGTGGCCGGAAAAACAGTAAAAGTCGGCGTCAATTGCCTTCACATCGGTTGGATGATGCGCGACCCATTGCGCGCCATCGACCAACACCTTTGCGCCAACGCGATGCGCCATGCTGGCGATGCGCTGCACGTCATTGATGGTTCCCAGCGCGTTGGACAGATGCGTCAGCGCGACCATGCGCGTGCGCGGCGAGAGCAGATGTTCATATTCATCGAGCCGCAATTCACCCGCGTCGTTGATCGGAATGACGCGCAGTTTCGCGCCCGATGCCGCGCATGCCATCTGCCACGGAACGATGTTGGAATGGTGTTCCAGCGCCGAGATGACGACGTCATCTCCCTCACGCAGATTCGCCCGCCCCCACGATGACGCCACCAGATTGATCGCCTCCGTAGTGCCGCGAGTGAAAATGATCTCTTGCGGCTCTGTCGCGTTTATAAAACGTGCGACCGTCTGCCGCGCCGATTCATATGCCTCGGTTGCAATCTGACTCAGGCGATAAACGCCGCGATGAATGTTCGCGTTTTGCGATTCGTAATACCGCGCCAGCGCGTCGATGACCGCCTGCGGCTTCTGCGTCGTCGCGCCGTTGTCGAGATAAACCAGCGGCCGGCCGGCCGAGCCGTTCAGAATAGGGAAATCCGCGCGAACCTTCAGCGGATCAAATGTGCGTCCCACTCGACGGGCTTGCGGCGAAATAGGCGGGGCAGTGCTCATTGAAATCCGGCGATCGATTTACAGCTCAATTGGCCGCCTGCAATGTTTCCACTGAAACGATTTGCCGCAGCGAAATCACCTGAACGTCTTCAGCGAGCGCATCGCGTGTCCTTGCACGAAAACGCGTAGAGCCGAGTCGTGCAATGAAACAAAGTCCAGGGTTCTGAATGTCCAGGTTGCGCCTGTCGGACTATGGATGCGATGAGGGAAAAATGGCTTGCGATTCAGTTTCGCTGCCAAGGCGGCGGGGTCCATAAGCAGATTCTATAGCGCGCCACCCCGCCATTCCACGCAGGCACCCCATACCACTGAATAAGGGGAACCTAAGCGGCGCTTCAAAGTGCGCACGTAGTATCGAAACACGGACGACGGCCGCTTCAATCCCAATGTTCACTCATTTCCCCGGCACCATCTAGCGCGTCTCTTTGTGCATCGGCTCGGCAATGGCCGCATCGAATGCATCTCGCGAGAACAGATCGCACCGCGAATCGATGTACAGGTGCTGCGATTTGTGCCGATTTACCCATAAAATGCTGCCGAGGTAGTGTTGGATGCATCGCATCCCGGGTTTAATGTCGCAGAGCCTTGGCGAGCTGCCGACTTTCGCGCCAAAGATGTAACATTAGAGCAACAACTGGACTCAAAAACGCCGTTTCTCGCGCTCGCGGAATTTTGTTGACTTGCCGTTCACCCTCGTTAGCTTATCGGACGTAGGGCTGGAGCCGTGTCCCGGGCTTGGGCGCGGCGGTGGTGAGAGGGCAGGTGCGATGAACGCGTTGTGGGCCGCCAATTGGTGGATGGCGCGGGTGATCGCGGTCATTTCTTCCCTTCCGCCAGGCTTCGACTTTCACCGGCCTTTCCGCTGGTCGTGCGCGATCGGCAGGTTGTGCATCGTCTGCACTCATGTCATTGGCCGCCTTCATTGCGGCCGCAATTAGAGGAGCCGAGGATGAGTCGTCCTGCTCAAAATACGTCCTTCGTACGAAAGATTTCTCCGTTGGCGGCGCGATCGGCACTTGCGCTTGCGGCCGTGGCGACCATTGCACCGGCGGCAATGGCGGTGAACGGCGGGGCTGCCGCGACGGCTAATTTCAAATATGTCGGCCGAATTCAGGATCAAAACACCACCGCCGGCAGCCATTACGGCACCGGCTCTTACATTCGGCTTGGCGTGGTGCTGACCGCCGGCCATTGCGTCAATGACAATCTGAACGGTGTCACCGAGCCGGTCTATGAGCGCTTTGAGCTTGGCGGGACGCAATACTTCGGGCTTGGCGTGCAAAATCCCGGATATTCACCGGGCCCGCTCAGCAATTTTGACGATGGGCTGATACTGCTGCTCAACGGGCCGGCGGCACCGATGGGCGGATTTGGCGTTTTGGCGGGTGCGGCGGATGTTGTTCCCGGTGGCGCCAGCGTCGAAGTGGTCGGCTTCACGGGCTCGGCCATCAGCGGCAACCCCCTGCTGGGCACGATGAAGGAGACCTCAACCACCGCGAACCTTATCAATTATGGACCGAATCCGAACCTGACAGAGGGCGGCGACAGCGGCGGGCCACAGATTTATGACTTTGGCGTCGCGGGCGGCGGCAAAAAGATCGTGTCCACCACCCGCTCGGGCAACACGACGACAATTACCACCGGCGTGCGGGTGGACGTCAACCGGCCGTTCATCGACGGCAACGGCGATGGGCTGGGCGCGGGTGGAACGCGCGTGCTCAACTATCTGAGCGGCACCTCATCCGGCTTTTTCGATCTGCGCACCTGGTCGCGCGGATCGGCCGGGGCGAACTCGGCGCCGGGTGTCATCAGCAACAGCGATGTGGTTATTCTCGATCCGACAACCGGGTCTGATGTGACCACATTTATTCAGACCAACTTCAATGTGACGATGGACGGGTTGCTCAACGATGTGAAGCTGGCGGCGCGATCCACGGTCAGCGTGGCCGGCTCGACGGGCGCACTGAATGGCGGACAGCTTCTGGTGGACGATGTACTGGGTGTGCTGAATATCGCCCATGCGATCGACAACGAGGGATTGGTCGAACTGTCACTTGGCGGCTCGATGGCTGTGGGCGCGTCGCTGCCGGCGTCGCCGGCGCCGCCGAATAATTTTGCTTTTTTGGATGCGGTGCTCAATGGGAAAAACGCAACCTTCACCGTCAAGGCCGAAAGCTCGCTGAACGTCGCGAACGCCAACATCTTCGCGACATTTAACAACAGCAAGACGGCCACATTTAACATCCAGGGGACGGCTTTGGCGGCCGGAACGGCAACGCTTGATGCGCTGGACAACACCGGCACCGTGAACGTCACCTCGCGCGGCAACCTCGTACTGCGGGCGATCACCTTCAACAATGAAGATGGCGTCATCAACGTATCGGGCGGCATCCTCGGCAACGGCACGATTGGCGGCGGATCGATGCTGAACGCCGGCCAGCTCAATGTGAACTCGGGCGGTGTGGTCGATGTGATTCGCCCGGCGATCCAGATCGGCGGGATTGCGCTTCAGTTGACAGCCACCGGTAAAGTCACCGTCAACAACGGCGGCACGCTGAACGTCACCGCCGGCGGAAACGTGCCAGTTGGAAACGCGCTGACGGCTGTGGGCGATTCGGTGATCGTGGTAAACGCGGGCGGCGTCGCCAACATTAAGGGCAAGTCGCTGGTCAACGGCGGGCTCGACATCAACGGCGGGGCGGCCGCCGGCGGTTTGGTGACCATCGCACCATCGCCCGCGATACCGCACGGCGAATTGTTCCTCGGCGGCGACGGACTGCTGGATTTCGGCCTGCTGGCCGCCAATCGCGGCGTGCTGAGCATGGACAACGCCGACCTGATCTCCACCGGCCAGTATCGCGGCAAGGGAATCATCAAGTTCGAAAATGATGCCAACTTCGACAACAAGACCGTGGGGGCGCTGAGCGCGGTGCTGCGGATGAACGGCATCCATGTGGTCTTCGACGGGGCGGCCAAGCCCGCGGCCGGCTATGTCACAATGGAAACAACCGCCGATGACGCAGGTGCCGATCTGGCACCGTTTATCGTTGACAAATTCGCACTTGAGGAACTCTGCATCATCGACGCCAGCCTTGTGAAGCTGGTGGACAACAACGTCAACGAAGCCGGTGGCGGCGAGGTGATCTACACCAAGTGGCTGGGCGTCTCCTTCGACAGCACACTCGACCTGAACGGCCTGACGGTTTATTACCAGTCGATCGACTGGGACTGCGGCGGTCTGGCCGGCACTATCCTCGAAAACGGGGGGGAATTGATTCAGGTTCCAGAGCCCATGTCTGGCATGCTGCTGCTTGGGCTGGTGATTCCGCTGATGCGGCGGAGGCGGAGCGCCCTTTCGTAAAAATGTATTTAAGTTGCCTAACTTAAGAGGGTCATTTCTGGCTTGGCGTTGACCGGAGGTTTCGCGTTCAATGCGCGAGCATGTAGGCCTGAGCGGTTACGGAATCGAAGTAGCCCAACGTGGTTCTGTCCGACTACTTCAGGTCCATCGGAGATTCACAGTGTACTCCGGCCGTCGTCACCCGAACGCTCCGCCTTTTGAGCGGAGAACGCGGCCAAGTCCGCGAGATCGTCTTCCGACCAGTCGTCACTTACATCGAGCGGCATTTTCGAGGGAGCAAATTCGTCGATAATTAGCCTGGCGACTTGCAGACGCTCAGCCGGCGGCATTTGTCTGACGCGGGTGTCATAGAGGTCTTGAATTCTGCTCATCAAGGCTCCTTTACTTCTAGCGGACCATACAAGTGGAAATTGGATTGGTCGATTGATGTCGCCTTTCTGCCCTCTGCAAGATGCGCCTCAACCTCAGGCGCAAAATGCGGCTGTCGAGCAGCGGCAGACCACCCGACGTCGCCCCGACATTCATCGCCCTGTCACCGCTGCGGAGCGAGTCGGGTAGGAACGCCGAACCCACCAAAAGGCCCGGTACCTGCCCCATAGTTCTCGTTACCATTCCCGACGTTTTAATTCATCCATCAAGTTTCACATTTTCACTTTCCACGACTTCCCGCATCCCTCCTTGCCCCCACGCCGCTGCTGCCTACCATCGCTTGCATGCCTGCCAGCCCCACCGTCGCCGCTGTTCCCGATCTTGCGGGCCATTTTGGACCTTATGGGGGGACGTATGTTCCCGAGACTTTGGTCAGCGCGCTCGAGCAGTTGGCCGCCGAGTATGAACGCGCCAAGCGCGATCCGGCGTTTAATGCGGAGTTTGAGGGGCTGCTGCGCGATTTTGTTGGACGGCCTTCGCGGCTTTATTTTGCCAGGAACCTCAGCGATTCGTTGGGGGGGGCGCGCATTTTTCTCAAGCGCGAAGATCTCAATCACACCGGCGCGCACAAGATCAACAACTGCATCGGCCAGGCGCTGTTGACGCGCCGCATGGGCAAGCCGCGCGTGATCGCCGAGACCGGCGCAGGGCAGCATGGGGTCGCCACTGCCACGGTCGCAGCTCTATTCGGGCTTAAATGCGACGTCTACATGGGGGCGGAAGACATCCGCCGGCAGGAGCTGAATGTCTTTCGCATGAAGCTGATGGGGGCCAACGTCGTGCCCGTGTATTCGGGGCTTAAGACGCTCAAGGATGCGCTCAATGAGGCGATGCGCGACTGGATGGGCAGCGTCGAACATACGCATTACATCATCGGCACGGTGGCCGGGCCGAACCCGTTCCCGGCGATGGTGCGCGATTTCCAAGCGTGCATTGGCCGCGAGGCGCGAAACCAATGCCTCGAACTGGCCGGGCAATTGCCCGATTTTGTCGTCGCGTGTGTCGGGGGCGGGTCGAACGCGGCGGGGATTTTTTATCCTTTCGCTCCTGATTCTACCGTCAAGCTGATTGGCGTCGAGGCGGGCGGGCGCGGCATGGAGCTTGGACAGCACGCGGCTTCGCTTACGATGGGCCGGCCGGGCATTCTGCATGGATCGTTGTCCTATGTATTGCAGGATGCCGATGGTCAGACGGCCGACGTGCACAGCGTCAGCGCGGGGCTTGATTATCCCGGCGTCGGCCCTGAGCACGCCTGGTGGAAGGACACGGGTCGCGTGGAATATGTCTCGATCACCGATGCCGAGGCGCTCGAGGCGTTTCAGACGCTGGCGCGATGCGAGGGGATCATTCCCGCGTTGGAATCGGCGCATGCGATCGCCCAGGTCGTCAAGATCGCGCCGACGCTCTCGAAGGACAAGGTGGTTTTGGTCAACCTCAGCGGCCGGGGTGACAAGGATTGCCAGGAGGTCGCCCGCTTGATCGGGGCGTGATGAATCGATGAGCGGGCAAACGTCCAATGCGGCTTCAAGCGACAGGCCATTACCCGACGCGCCGCGGATCGCGATCGTAGGGTCGGGCGCGGTGGGTGGATTTTATGGCGCGCGATTGGCGCGGGCGGGGTTTGCGGTCGATTTTCTGCTGCGCTCGGATTACGCCGCGGTTTGCGAACACGGCTGGCAGATCAAAAGCCCTGACGGAGATTTCCATCTGCCGGCCGGAAGTTTTGGCGCATTCGAACGGCCGGGCCGGATGCCGTGCGCCGATCTGGTTATTGTCGCGTTGAAGACCGCCGCCAACGACCAATTGCACGATCTGATCGGCCCGCTGCTGGCGCCGCATACGGCAATCCTGACATTGCAAAATGGCCTGGGCAACGAGGCCGATCTGGCAGATTGCTTCGGCGCCCAGCGCGTGGTTGGCGGGATGGCGTTCGTCTGTTTGAATCGCACCGCCCCTGGTGTGATTGAACACATCGACCATGGGCAGATCAAGGTCGGGGAGTATCGCGGCAAGGTTGTTTCCCGTGATGCAAAACGCGAATCCAGCGCAAGCCTTCGCGCCAAATCGATCGCACGATGTTTCGAGCGCGCGGGCATCCGCTGCGAAGTGCTCGATGACCTGCTGCTTGGTCGCTGGGAAAAGCTGGTCTGGAACATTCCGTTTAATGGGCTGGGGGCGGCGCTCGATTTAACGACAGATCGGCTGTTGGCAAGTGAGGCGGGAACGAAACTCGTGACAGACCTGATGCATGAGGTGGCGGCCATCGCGGCGGCGGCGGGAGTGGTTCTTCCGGTTGACATTATCGAGCGAAATCTGGTTCATACGCGCTCGATGGGGGCATATCGCTCAAGCATGCAGATCGATCGACAGCTTGGCCGGCCACTGGAGGTGGAGTCGATCATCGCCCGGCCCGTGGCTGAGGCGGATCGGCTTGGCGTGAAAGCCGGCCGCCTTCGGCAGCTTCTTCGCCTGGTTGCTGCTGTTAATCTGGGGAAAGATGATCCCGCCCGATAAACTAAAAAACACGCGAAAATTGC